>JABMRN010000155.1 GCA_013202515.1 Candidatus Omnitrophota bacterium
GTTTAAGCTTATTATATACTACCTTTTTTGTCAAGTATATTTTAAGAGGTGATGTTACAATGCTTAAATGTCACATGTTATTACTAAGCCTAAATGTCACATTTCGTAGTAGTAGTCGTTTTCTTTTTTGCTACTTTTTTCTTTGTTAATACTGTGGATATGTTGATAAACTATCTCCTTACTGAAGGAGGTAGTCATGTATCCACAAAAGCTGGTAGTTACTATGAAAGATCTAAAAAGACACAGAATAATCCAGGATACCCTAGATAAGCGGCTCTCAAGCAAGGAAGCCTCTATGCTTCTGTCTTTAAGCTATAGACAATTCCTAAGGCTTAAAGAAAAGGTTAAATCCGGAGGCCTAGAGGCTATTCTCAGGCCTTCAAGAGAGGCTCCTAATAAAATCCCTGGAGAACGTATAAAGAAGATCATTAAATTACGCAAAGAAATATACTATGACTTCAATATCCGGCACTTCATGGATACACTCTATGATGACCACAAGATTCATTGTTCATATGAATCCCTAAGACAAATACTCATAGATAATAATGAGCACAATCCCAAGAAGCGAAAAAAGATTCATAGGCAACGCCGCAGGATGCCTAAAGCAGGGCTACTAGAACAGATGGATTCATCGCAGCATAGGTGGCTTCATCATATAAAAGAAAAATGGTGGCTTATAGCTATTATAGATGACGCTACCAATGAGGTACCATATGCTGTATTCGTTCCTAAGGATACCCTTTTTGCCAATATGCATGTCATTCGGCGCTTTATAGAGATAAAGGGTGTATTTACAGCCCTGTACGTCGATAAAGCAAGCCATTTTAAAACCACAAGGCATGGCGGACTTCACGTAAACGTAAGCCAAGAGCAAGAAGATACGCAAATAGAACGCGCACTTGGTGAATTAGGCATAGAGGTAATACCAGCAAATTCTCCTCAGGCTAAAGGTAGAATTGAAGTTACGTTTAGACTCTTCCAGGACCGCCTCATTAAAAAAATGAGGGTCGCCAAAATCAAAGACTATGCTGATGCGAACACCTTCTTGATTGAGAAGTTCCTGCCCCGTTACAATCAGAGGTTTACCCATGAGGCTGAATCAGCTTATACGGCTCTTCCTCTGGATAAGAATCTTGATCATGTCTTCTGCATTAAGAAAGAACGGATTGTTGGCAATGATAACGTTGTTAAAATCTATAGCCAAATCATCCAGATACCGCCTTCAAAGATAAAAAGAACGTTTGCTAAGTTAAAAGTCGATGTATGCCTTTTAGAAGATAAAAGAATCATCGTGCTTTATAAAGACCATGTTGTTGCTGAATCAACACTGTCTAAAAATAATAAGATTGTAAAGAAAGAACGAAAAATAGAGAAAATCTTAAATCAAAGAGAATATGTCTTTTTGTTGCATGAAAATAAACCAAAGCGAGGGAATCCCAGGCCAAAGATACCCGGTAAAGAGCACCCTTGGAGAAAGTTCCCTTTTAAAACACAGCAAATTCGCGGAAGATGAAATGTGACATTATAGTTTGAAAAAATGTGACATCTTGACTTAGTAGCAACAGTATATTTTAAGAGGTATGTGGCTATGGTTGTCCAAATTAATAAAGACTATATTCTGGTATTTTCGATTTCTTTTCTTTGTGCGGACTTAGCCAGCAGTCTTTCCATTTTCTGCGGAAGAATCCAATATTTTACAAGCGCCTCATCCTGATTCTTCTTGTTGGCATAGCTTACAAGGATTTCAGCGGATAAATTTACCAAATCACTGTCTTTGCTTCCCCTTAAAATGCCTATCGGACCTGGATATCCGTCAGGGGCAAACATCAAGTCTCCGTCCTTTCTCAGCTTTAAAATATGGCTGTTGTCTTCCTTATCTCTTCCTAAAATAAACTTTGCATTGTTCCTGAATCTGAAATGTCTTCCGTGTTTAAGCATTCTTATATCATCAAGATTCACGGAATCGTACATAATGAGGTCCTTAAGGCGTCTTGAAAACCCAGGATCTGTTAAAAGGCATCCCCCAGCTGGTGTAAAAAACTTTTTTATGCCAAATTTCTCTGCTAGGCTAAGTTGGGGTTTTCGGGATCTGCCCCTAATATCAAGGAGTCCATCTCTATTTACAATACCCTCATCTTCAGGGATTGTTGGTTTTAATAATTTGGCTGAAAGCGGCCTTAAAAGATACCCCTTGAGACCGGATTTGTTTTCTATCGCATCAAGTGCGTCTCTTCTTTGAGACATGGGCCTCTCTCCAAGTACCTCTCCGGTTATCACGAATGACGCATTCCTTTTAGGCAAAAGTTCTTTTGCTTTTTTCAGCATGAAAATTTTACAGTCTATGCAAGGGTTTATATTTGCACCGAAACCATATGATGGATTATCGAGCAAGCCTAAATATTCTTTTGATATATCGATGAACTCGGGCACTAATCCTATCTGTCGGATCGTTTCGGTAATGCGCTTCTTGTGGTTCTCAATATCTCTTGAAGCGAATTCCATAACAAAATTCACTGCATGAATCTCTATGCCCTGATCAGAGATAATCTTTGCGGCCAAAACGCTGTCTAGGCCTCCTGAAAATAGTGCTATTGCTTTCTTATTCATTTTTATTAAGTTTTTCAAGCCATGCCTTTATTTTCGCCTCATGCCCAATGGTTGTCGGAAAATAATACTTCTTCTTATTAGATGTATATTCTTGTTTTACATAGTGATTCTCAAAATCATGGGCGTACTTATAGCCTATGCCGTGTCCCAATTTTTCTGCTCCCTTGTAGGAGGCATCTTTAAGATAATCCGGCACAGTATTAGTTCTCTCTGCTTCAACGTCCTTCATGGCCTTCTCTATGCCCATATAGGCAGCGTTAGACTTCGGGGCACATGCGATATAAACAGTTGCCTGGGCAAGAGGAATTCTTGCCTCCGGCAGTCCCACGAATTCAGATATCTGAAGGGCACTGTTCGCAACAACAATTGCCTGCGGATCAGCGTTTCCGACATCTTCTGCGGCACAAATAACAATTCTTCTTGCGATAAAACGGGGATCTTCTCCCGCAACGAGCATTTTTGCAAGCCAATATAGTGCTGCATCCGGGTCTGACCCCCGCATGCTCTTTATGAATGCGCTTATGGTATTGTAATGGCCGTCTTCGTCTTTATCGTAGACCACGACTTTCCTCTGTATGGATTCTTCAGCCACCTTTAACGTATAATGTATCAAGTCTTTCCTATCCGGCTTTGTTGTAAGAACACCTACCTCAAGGGCATTTAGGGCGCGCCTTGCATCTCCATCAGAAACCTTTGCCAAATGAGAAACTGCCTCGCTATCGGCTTTTACTTTTAATTTTCCGAATCCGTTTTCTTTATCTCTAATGGCCCTATTTAATATAGCGATAATATCTGTTTCGGCGAGAGGTTTAAATTCGAATATTTGCGACCTTGATAAAAGGGGTGCATTAACCGAAAAAAACGGATTATGTGTCGTTGTTCCAATTAGAATGGGATTTCCGGCTTCTACATCTGGAAGTAAGACATCCTGCTGGGCTTTATTAAAACGGTGGATTTCATCGATAAAAAGAATTGTTCTTTTGCCATACAATCGGAATCTTTTTTTCGCCCTGTCAAGCGAGCCCCTTACTTCCTGAACACTTGATCCTGTAGCATTCAGCCGTTCAAAATAGGATTTCGTCATTTCGCAGATCAAATACCCAAGGGCGGTTTTTCCACATCCGGGAGGTCCGTAAAAAATAAGGGAGTTTAGGCGGTCTGCCTCAATTGCACGCTTCAGAAGCTTGCCTTCGCCTAAAATATGTTCCTGACCAAAAAACTCAGAAAGCTTCTTCGGCTTCATGCGAACAGCTAGAGGCTCTGACTTAGATGATTTATGTTCCTTTTCAAAAAAATCCATTACATACCCTTATAGACATATGAAAAATAAACCCCTGCTTTTGCCGTGTGAAATAACAATATTTAGGTCCCGTTTTTTACAGGTGGGTACCCTCTCACAATATCCTCGGATACCGTGAAGTTAGGTTCCCTTATCAAATTTATTGGCTCAAATATCATTATCCCATGCACGTGCAAAGCAGGGGAAACTGTTCATTTAATTGTAGCACTCGGTACAAGTGAAAGCAAGTAAAAAAGGCCTGAGTATTCTTGGCAAACATCTTTGACAAAAACTTCAGGCCTTTTTTATTAATTAGCGTGTAATTTTTACTATCTTATATTTTAGAACGCCTACGGGAACATTAATCTCAACGATTTCGTTTTTCTTGTGGCCTAAAAGCCCCTTGCCAACCGGAGATGATACCGATATTTTTCCTTTAGCAAAATCCGCTTCCAAATCCGAAACCAGCATATATTCTATTTTCTCGCCGGAACCCATGTCCTTTAGGGTAACAGTAGCGCCCAAAAGCGCCTCGTCTTTGGGCATATCAGCGTCTTCCAGTATCTGGGATCTAGATAATTTCTCCTCCAGCTCCGCTACCTTTTTCTCGTTTAGACCCTGCGCTTCTTTCGCAGCATCATATTCGGCGTTTTCGCTTATATCACCATAGCCCCTGGCCGTTTCTATTTCTTTAGATAACTGCCTACGTTTAACCGTTTTAAGCTGTTTGAGATCTTTTTGCAGCTTCTCATAGGCCTCGCGGCTCAGATAGATAATTCCCATATAATGTCCTCGCTTAAGAAAACCTAAAACTAATCCATGTTCTTCAGTGCTTCCTGCATAAGTGGCAATACGCCTTCAGCCTCTTCCTTAGTCATTCGGCCAAGCTTGGTGAATCTGAAACCTCCTTCACCATCCCGGTTTTCCCGCGTAATCTGCAGTTTCTTGATGCCTTTATTATAAGAATAAACACTGACGCTTATTCTTCCTGCTTCTGACTCCCATGTTTTTGAAAACAGTGACTCATCCATATTCGGATCGTACGGCATTGTTCCTCCTTTTTGTAATTATTACTTTCCTATTTACCTATCGAATACTGTAAGTTTTTCCCACCACGTATTAAGATCTGATCTTCTTGCTAAATTCCATAGTTTTTTTGCACTTTTTGATTTAAGAAAATTCGGGGCTTTTTTCATAAACTTAACTGCCTCTTTAAATCCATGCCCATGGTATTCCTTGGCCTGAATGAGGCACTCCAATATATCGGCATCCCTTGCGATAAGGCTTTCTTTTGTCTTCTGGGCGCGGTATTCGGCATGAAGAGAAGAGAGTTCTCTCTTCATAAGACCTGGCAATGAGGAAACCTGTTCAGAAAAGGCCTTATCTTCAGCCTTCTTTAAATTAATATAACGCTGTGACATTTTATGTAGATCATTTATGCGCGCCTCGTGTATGTCGTTAAAAAGGGTCATAAGAAGCACCTTGTAGGCATTTGCCCCTTCCATTGATGCAAGAATATAGCCGATAACAGCACATCTAAAACTATGCTCTGCTACGGTCTCACCGTCCTTTATGCCTAAGACCCACCATCCAGACCGCTGTACTCGTTTAAGTACACCTGCCTCACTTATAAAATCCATTAATTTTTTGTCGCTGTTTTTGCTCATTTTATTTCCTGAGACCTTTAGTCATTTGCCTTGAGATTTCATGACAAAAAATGGCGCATGCCATGGCAACGTTGAAAGAAAGCCCCGCGCCTCTCATGGGAAGGCTTACTTTAAGCTCTAGATGCTTTTTTATGCCATGCCTTATTCCCTTTCCTTCGGAACCTAGAACAAGGCATATGGGAAAGGGGAGGTTTACTTCATTTATATCCTCACCTTCTTCGACCACAGTTCCCACGATCCAATATCCTGATTTTTTCGCCTTAATAAGCGCATTCGGGATATTGTTTACTATCGAAACGGGAATGAAATTTTCCCCGCCTGAGGCAACATGCATAACGGTGTCATTCACTTCGCAGGAACCGTGTCTGTGTATGACAACTGCAAAATCTCCGAAGCAGGCTGCTATTCTTATTATAGCACCCAGATTATGGGGATCATTTATGCTGTCTAAAAATATAAATGATCTTTTTTTGTCTGCCTTATCATATAATAAATCCTCAAACGGTGTATATGACAATTTTTCAACTAGTGCCACTATGCCCTGTAATCTATCGGCACGTTAATGCGGTTTAATTCTTTTTCAGAAACGTGCACTACCGAAA
>JABMRN010000156.1 GCA_013202515.1 Candidatus Omnitrophota bacterium
ATGAGGTACTGGCACGAATCAAGGCAGTTTTAAGGAGGGTTACGATTCACGCCAAGGCAAAAAAGGAAAAGCTAGAACATTACCAGTTTGGGGATGTTAAGCTGGATTTTGTAAAATACGAATCCACCAGAGGCAGTAGGAAGCTTAGGCTTTCCAAGCGCGAATATGAGATCCTTGAGTATTTGGTAAAAAGAAAAGGCGAGGTCGTAACGAGAAATGACCTTTTGGATGTTGTTTGGGGGTATGAGTCATTTCCCACAACGAGAACAGTCGATAATTTCATCGCCCGTATAAGAAAACAGATTGAAAAAAAGCCTGCAAACCCAAAGCATATAACAAGCATCCGCGGGGTTGGGTACAAGTTCCTTGAAAAGTAAGCAGACCGTTACATAATTATTACATTTCTATTACAGTATTATGACCAAAAGGGTGGGGTTTTGTGGTATAGTTAATATGTAACATTAACCACCTCCCTAATTGCTTGGCAAAGGTCCCGTCCTTTTGGTAATAACCAAAACGACGGGACATTTTTTATGGTCTTTTTAGTAGCAGGTTTAATCATATTCTGTATTATGTTCATGTTTTCTTCAGTGCGTCGTGTACCAGATGGGCACAGTTGGTCTAAATGGGACACCCAAAAAAAATACAATTATGTCTATCAATGCATTGCATCTTTAAGAAGAAAAAAGCGTATAATAAAGAACTTACCCACCTATTATATTAGTGAGCTTGATTTATTTTACGTTAAAGATATTAGCAATATGGACTACGATATACAGACAGTTCTTTCGACTCTGACGCGAATTCACGAGCATCCCCAGACTACTCCGCCAACAAAACCTTGACATAAATAGCTTAATAATATATCATAATATCGTCATATTACTGTAGTATTGATCTACTCCTCCCCGGAACAGGATTTAGTGAACCAAGCCAAAATTTATAAAGGAGCCACCAAACATGTCAGCTGAAACCAAAAACATCAGAAATGTAATTATCTTAGGTCATTCACATTCAGGCAAAACCTCAGTAGGCGAGGCGCTTCTTTTTGCTGGAAAAACCATACAGAAGGCAGGATCAGTCCCCGCCGGTAATACCGTATCAGATTACAATGATGATGAAATCGAAAGAAAGATGTCAATAAACTCTTCGGTATTGAATCTGACCCATAACGGCACCAAGGTCAATGTCATAGATACCCCAGGCTTCATTGATTTTATAGGTGAAATCATAGGTGGATTGAGGGCGGCTGACGCAGGCATCCTTGTTGTAAATGCCGTAAGCGGCATTGAAATGGGGACAGATAAATTCGGCAAGATGATGAAGAAAAAAGGCATTCCATTCTGCATATTCATAAACAGGATGGATAAGGAAAATGCAGACTTTGATAAATGCATGGAGCAAATCAACAAGAAATTCGGCAAAAATTGCGCTTGCATAACATATCCCATAGGAAGTGCTGCTACCTTTAAAGGGGTAGTAAACCTCTTGACTAAAGAAGGGCTTGATAAGGTCGAGGGTGACGACAGCGAAGAAGCGAAAATGTTAAGCGAAAGCCTTACAGAAAGCGTAGCAGAATCTGATGATGCACTTCTCGAGAAATACCTGGAAAAGGGAGAACTCTCAAGCGAAGAAATCAAATCAGCATTCCGAAAGGCTGTTTTAACGGGTGAGTTAATACCCGTACTGTCTGGAGCAGCCACATCAGGTAGCGGCATTAAAGAGCTTTTAGAGCTTATAACAGGCGCTTTTCCTTCGCCTTTAGATCGCCCTGCCATTAAGGCGCTAGATCCTAATACCAAAGAAAAAGTGGATGTCGAGCCCAAGAGCGATGGACCGTTTGCGGCTCAGGTATTCAAGACGATAGCGGATCCATATCTTGGACAGATAACTATAATGAAGATTTTTTCGGGCAGTCTTTCTTCAAATGCATCGATTTATAATGTATCGTAGGCACAAAGGGAAAAGAGCGGACAGATATTTTTTCTTAACGGAAAGAATGAAACCCATGCGGATAAGGCTAATGCAGGGGATATTGTCTCTGTAGCAAAATTAAAATATACGCTAACAGGCGATACTATGGCCGATGAGAAAAAACAGCTTAAATTTGATGATATTGGTTTTCCTGAGCCGGCCATCTCGTTTTCCATAAAACCAAAAACTAGAACCGATGAGGATAAGATCTCAAATGCCCTACACAAGCTTTTGGCAGAGGATAATACATTTGCTATAAGTAGGGACGCCCAAACAAGGGAGATGATCATATCTGGTATGGGCGATATGCACCTTACTATAATGATGAACCGCCTCAGAAAAAGATTCGGTGTACAGGTTGATATAGGCACGCCTAAGGTTGCTTATAAAGAGACTATAATAGGACAGGGTGGATCGCAGTATAAGCACAAAAAGCAGTCTGGCGGTGCAGGACAGTTTGCCGAGGTGTGGATGAGGGTTGAGCCGCTGCCGCGCGGAGGAGGGTTTGAATTCGTAGATGAGGTAGTAGGAGGCGCTATCCCGGGACCGTTTATTGTAAGCTGCGAAAAAGGAATAAAGGCCTCAATGGATGGCGGTATTTTAGCGGGATTTCCGATCGTTGATGTAAAGGCCATCGTCTATGACGGCAAAACCCATCCGGTTGATTCTAAAGACATAGCGTTTCAGATAGCGGCAAAGCATGCATTCAAGGAATCCTGTGAGAAGGCAAAACCCGTAATTATTGAACCAATCATGGATGTGGATGTTATTGTTCCGGATGAATACATGGGCGATATTACCGGAAGTCTGAATCAAAGAAGAGGAAGGATTGTGGGCATGGAGCCGGGCGATGGAAGTCAGACCATAAAGGCAAAGGTTCCGCTTGAAGAGATGTACAAGTATGTAAACGAACTCAAATCTATAACGGCTGGAAGGGGCGAATACAACATGAAGTTTTCACACTATGAGGTTGTCCCCTCCAATGTAGCTCAGACCATTATAGCAAACGCCAAGAAGGCTAAAGAAGAGTCAAGGGCATAGGAGGAGCAGTATGTCAGGGCATTCAAAATGGGCGAGTATAAAGCATAAGAAGTCTGCGACAGACGCCAAGCGCGGAAAGATTTTTACCAAGGTCATAAGAGAGCTGACCATTGCAGCACGTCAGGGCGGAAGCAAGATCGATACAAATCCGAGGCTTAGGCTTGCAATACAGAAGGCGAAAGATGCCAATATGCCGGCTAACAACATTGAGCGTGCCATAAAAAAGGGAACAGGAGAACTTGAAGGGGTAAGCTTAGAAGAAATTACATATGAGGGATATGGTCCCGGTGGCGTGGCGATGCTCATAAACGCCCTTACCGATAATAAAAACAGGACTACAAGCGATGTGCGCAACATATTTGCTAAGCTCGGCGGCAGTATGGTTGGCCAGGGTGCAGTGAGCTGGATTTTTGAAAAGAAGGGTTATTTTGTTATAAATAAAGATGTAATAGAGGAAGATAAGCTCATGAATATAGTTTTGGATGCCGGGGCAGAAGATCTTCAGACAGAAGGGACCACCTATGCGGTTACTACGGCACCGGGTGATTTTGAAAAGGTAAAAAAGGCCCTTGAAGAGAAAAATATAAAGGCAGTTGTTGCAGAACTTAGCATGATACCCAAGAGCAGCGTTAAGGTTCTCGGGGAGACCGCCAAGAAGGTACTGTCTTTGGTGGAGACTCTCGAAGACAATGATGACGTTCAGAATGTTTACGCCAACTTTGATATACCTGAGGAAATTATTGATGAGATGGGTAAGGAATGAAAATACTTGGCGTTGATCCGGGTTTAGCTATAATGGGGTACGGACTCATAGAAGTCCTTCCTCAGAAAAACATCAAGCTAATTGAGGCAGGCGTCGTCAGAACATCTTCAAAAGCCGACATATCTACAAGACTTAAGAATATATATAATAATTTTGCAGATATCATAAAAGAGAATAAGCCCGATGTCGTAGTTTTAGAAAAGCTTTATTCTCATTATAAGCATCCGACCACATCGATTCTCATGTCTCACGCCAGAAGCGTGATATGCCTTTTGGCGGGTTTGAGCAATATAAGATTGGTCAACTATGCATCGACTAGGATTAAAAAGGCTGTTACAGGAAGCGGCCACGCCTCCAAGGTCCAGATCCAAAAGATGATTACCGAATTTCTGCATTTAAAGAAGGCCCCGGAGCCGGTTGACGTAACCGACGCTCTTGCTTTAGCGCTTAGTTTTGTGTATATTGAATTAAGAGGTGCAATGTGATATCGAGGGTCAAGGGAAAGATACGCGCAAAAAAAGAACAGGCTATTCTAGTTGATGCTGGGGAGTTTACCTACGAGGTATTTATTCCTCCGGTTCTGATGGCTTCTATAGACGATAAGGGCACCGAAGACATAGAACTTATAACATATCACTATTATCAGACAGATCCCTCCAAGAGCGTTCCCGTTCTTATAGGATTTTTAAACGAGGTAGAAAAAGAATTCTTTGAGAAATTTATTTCAGTTTCAGGGGTTGGTCCTAAAGCTGCTTGCAAGGCGCTTACACTGCCGTTTTCCGCAATAGCAGCCGGCATAGATTCTGCAGATACCGCGCTCTTAAAAAAGATGCCCGGCATAGGTGAGCAAAGGGCAAGAGAAATCATAGCAAAGCTCCAGGGAAAGGTCGGAAAATTCGGACTTATCCAAGATAAAAAAGGTCGTAAGTCCTCTCGTGTTGAAGAAAACGTGAAAGAGGAAGCCTTAAGCGTGCTTCTCCAGCTTCAATATAAGAAAAAAGAGGCTCTAGACATGCTTGAGACGGCAATGTCGCGCAACCCCCGTATAAAGACTTCGGAGGAACTGCTTAACGAAGTGTACAGGCAAAAAGCACACAAGTAATAATATATATGAAAAACGCAGATAAAAGAGAAAAGATATTAGGTCAGCAGGATACAGAAGATGATTTCGTATTCAATATTTCGCTCAGGCCATCGAAGTTAAATGAATTCGTAGGCCAGAAAGAGATCGTCAAAAATCTCATTATTTCTATGCAGGCGGCTAAAGAAAGAAAAGAACCTCTTGAGCATATACTGCTTTCGGGGCCGCCAGGACTAGGGAAAACCACGCTTGCCAATATTGTTGCCGCTGAAATGGGTGGTAAGATAGTTTCAACAAGCGGTCCTGCTATCGAAAGGGCAGGGGATCTTATAGGTATCTTAACCAATCTTTCTCACGGAGATATTCTTTTTATTGATGAAATACACCGACTCTCGAAGGTGGTAGAAGAATTCATCTATCCGGCAATGGAGAATTATCAGATAGATTTTGTTATAGACAAGGGCCCCTATGCCAAAACAATAAAGTTTAATCTTAAGCATTTTACCCTCGTGGGGGCTACGACCAGAGCCGGGCTTCTGACTGCCCCTTTAAGAGGAAGATTCGGAATATTTTGCCATCTTGATTTTTATTCTCCCGAGGACCTTGTAAAGATTATATTAAGAAGTGCTAAACTTCTGAACGTTAGGCTCGTTGATGGCGCGGCCCTTGAAATAGGCAGAAGGGCCCGAGGTACGCCGAGGGTTGCTAACAGGATTCTAAGAAGGGTGCGTGATTGGGCCCAGGTTAAGGCGGACGGCAAGATTACCGA
>JABMRN010000157.1 GCA_013202515.1 Candidatus Omnitrophota bacterium
CGGTAGGGACGATGAGTGAGAATAAAAGATTTATTAAGGCTTTAAAAGAGGTGTGAAATGATAATTGTATTACGGCCGGACGCCACTGAAAAGCAGGTTAATCATATAGTAGAGAAGGTGAAAAAGCTTGGCTTAAAGCCATGGGTGTCAAAGGGTGTTGAAAGAACAATTATAGGTGTAATAGGCGAAGAAGACGTGCTTCGCATTCAGCCGCTGGAAGTTTTCCCAGGTGTTGAAAAGGTCATGTCTATATTGAAGCCCTACAAGCTGGTTTCGCGGGATTTCAAAAAAGAAGGCAGTGTCGTTAAGATAGGTGATGATGTAGAGGTAGGTTCTGAAAGAATAGTGGTAATGGCCGGGCCGTGCTCTGTTGAGAATAAGGATTTACTTATCGATATAGCCAAAAAAGTCAAAACTGCCGGTGCCCTTGTTTTAAGAGGAGGCGCATTTAAGCCAAGAACAAGTCCTTACGCATTTCAAGGATTGGGTGAAGAGGGCCTCAAGTATCTCAAAGAGGCTAAGAAGAAAACTGGACTTTTGATAGTTACAGAAATTATGGATTTAAGGGAATTGGACCTTGTTGAAAAATACGCTGATTTAGTACAGGTTGGTGCAAGAAACATGCAGAATTTCGATCTTTTAAAAGAGGTGGGCAGATCAAAAAAGCCAGTTCTCTTAAAAAGAGGTATGGCAAATACTATAAAAGAATTGCTTATGTCGGCCGAGTACATATTGGCCGAAGGAAACTTTAATGTTATTCTGTGCGAAAGAGGGATAAGGACTTTTGAAGATGCTACGCGATTTACCCTTGATATAAGTGCGATTCCGGTAATAAAGAATTTGAGTCATCTGCCATGCATAGTGGATCCTTCTCACGCAGTCGGTAAGTGGGGACTTGTTCCTTCGTGTGCGAAGGCCGCAGTTGCCGCAGGGGCGGACGGATTGATCATTGAAGTACATCCGAACCCCGAAGAGGCGCTTTCAGACGGATCACAGTCGCTATATCCGGAAAAGTTCACCGAACTCATGAAGGATTTAAGGAAAATAGCGAAGGCAGTGGGAAGAACTATATAAAGGAATACATGAAGAGATTCAATAAAATTGCAATTATCGGGGTTGGTCTCATAGGAGGTTCTATTGGGCTTGCCATAAAGAATAAACGATTGGCAAAGACGGTTGTCGGAATATGCAGGAGAAAAGTTTCGGCTAAAGCTGCTTTGAAAGCTAAGGCAGTTGATATAGCAACTTTAAGTTATAAAAAAGGGTTAAAGAATACAGATTTGGTTATTATTGCTGCACCTGTAGGTAGAATCGTCGAGATAGCCGAGAAGGTGGCGAAGTCTTCTGATGGTAGCTTAATACTTACTGATGTCGGAAGCACTAAAGAAAAAATAGTAAGTCATCTTGAACGATCTATGCCTAATCATATTGAATTTGTTGGAGCTCATCCGATGGCAGGTTCAGAGAAAAGCGGTGTTAGCGCAGCAAGCAAAAATTTATTCAAAAATTCAATATGCATAATTACTAAAACCAAAAAGACGGACGAAAAAGCATTTAATGAAGTAAAAACATTTTGGAAAAAACTAGGCACTTCATGTAAGATATTGAGTCCAAAAGATCACGATGATTTTATATCTTTCGTGAGCCATCTTCCACATGTAGCTGCAATTGCACTTACAAATGCAGCCAATCCCGGTAGCCTTGAGTTTGCCTCAACAGGGTTTAAAGATACGACAAGGATCGCTTCTTCTAATCCAAATTTGTGGCACGACATATTTATAGCAAATAAAGATGCATTATTGCGTGCACTCAGCGATTATAGAGCTGCCTTAGAAGGTATAGAGCGTTCTATAAAAACGGGAAATACTACGGCTTTAATTGATTTGTTAAAAAGGGCAAAGACTATAAGAGACAGTTTGAATTAATGCAAGAAAAAGTCAACGTAATTGCCATAGATGGACCGGCAGGCAGTGGAAAAAGCACCGTAGCCAAAGGTGTTGCCGAAAAACTCGGCCTCCTTTATATAGATACAGGCGCCATGTACCGGGCGCTTACGCTAAAGGCTTTGAAGCAAAATATTGATTTGGAAGATGAGAAAGCCCTTACAAGGCTTTCAGCAAAAACAAAAATTGAACTTAAGAATGATAACGGTTCTTTGAAAGTCCTGCTCGATGGTAAAGATGTTTCTGATGAAATCCGTGAACTTTCGGTTAGTCAGAGTGTAAAATATGTTGCCCGCATTAAAGGTGTACGGCAAAATATGGTCGTGATGCAACGGGCATTAGCCGAAAAAAGCAAAGGTGCAGTGCTGGAAGGCCGCGATATAGGTACGGTTGTTTTTCCTAACGCGAAATATAAATTTTTTCTTGATGCCTCGTTTGAGGAGCGTGTTAAGAGGCGATTTAAGGAATTTGAATCCAAGCGCATAAAAGGCTCTTTTGGTGATGTTAAAAAAGACGTTGCAGAAAGAGACTATACTGATATAACCAGAGACATCGCGCCGCTAAAAAAGGCAAGGGATGCACATTACATTGATACCACATTGTTTAACATTGATGAGGTGGTGACAAGCATTCTAGAAAATATAAAGTGATGTATAGTTTTGGGTATACAATATCACGCTTTTGTTTCGTAGTTTGGATGGTGGTTCTTCATTTCATAAGGGTTTATGGAAGAAAGAATCTGCCAAAAAAAGGACCTTTTATATTTGCATCTAACCATGTGAGTTTAGGTGATCCGCCAATTGTGGGTGTTGCATGCAACACAGTACCTCTTCATTTTTTGGCAAAAGAGGAGTTATTCTACGGAAAGAGATGGGGTTGGTGGTTTACGTGGACTAAGTGCATTCCTATATCAAGGGATAAAAATAATTTTAAAGCAACAAAAGAGATTCTTGCCAAACTCAAAGAGGGTAGGGCTATAGGGCTATTTCCGGAAGGAACCCGTTCTGAAACAGGAGAGTTGCAGGAAGCAGAGATTGGGGTAGGATTTTTAGCGGTTAAATCAAAGGCACCCGTTATTCCTATGTATATATACGGTTCGAAGAAGGCTTTACCCGTTGGCGGTCCTTATAGGATGGGACTTCCGATTAAAGTATATATAGGCAAATCAGTGGATTTGAGTGAAGCAGAAAAGATTTCTGACAGGCGCCAAAAGTACCGTTTTGCGAGTGATAAAATAATGCAGGCAATAGCATCACTTAAACGCCAGGCAGAGTAATTGTTATTATGCAGATTATTATAGCTAGACACTCTGGTTTTTGCTTTGGCGTAAAAAGGGCCGTTAAACTTACAAGAGAATGTTTAAAAAAACGCGGCCGTAAAAACGTTTATTCGCTAGGGCCACTTATACACAATAAGTACGTAGTTTCTGATCTTTCAAAAGAGGGATTAAAGGTTAGGAAAAACCTCGGAGGGATAAAGAAAAGTTATTGTATTATTCCCTCTCACGGAATCGATGCCTCAAGGCTCAAGACACAAAAAGGCGTAATTTTCATCGACGCTACATGCCCATTTGTTTTCAAAGCCCAAGAGCTTGTTAAGAAACTTGCGAGTTCAGGGTATGAGATTTTAATACTTGGCGATAAGAATCATCCAGAGGTAAAAGGACTTATCGGCATTTCATCCGGCAAGGCAAAGGTAGTTGAGGGAGGAAAGAGCATAAGCGAGGCATTGTTTTTAGGAAAGAAGGTTGCTTTTCTTTCGCAGACGACCCAATCACCGCGGAATTTCAGTACGACAGCCTCAGAACTGCTTAATAAGGGCTTTCATGAATTGAGGATTTTTAATACCATATGCAAGGACGTTATTAAAAGACAGATTGAGGCTGAGAAAATAGCAAGAAAAGCAGATTTGGTTCTTGTTATAGGAGGAAAAAATAGCGCTAATACCAAAAGACTTGCAGAGATCTCGGGAGACTTTGCCAAAACGTATCACGTAGATAGTGAAATGGAAATAGAAAAAGGGTGGTTTAGGGATGTTAAAATCATAGGGATAATTACCGGTGCATCGACACCCGGGGAATTTATCGGGAAAGTGAAGAAAAAAATAAAAAGAATAAAAGGAGGA
>JABMRN010000158.1 GCA_013202515.1 Candidatus Omnitrophota bacterium
AAGATGAATATGGGGTCAGGGAAGTGCATTTTGAAGACGACAACTTGACTTTAGATACAAAACGGGCCCGGAGAATATTTGAGGGAATGATCGAGAAGAAGCTTAACCTGCGCTGGACGACTCCAAACGGCGTTGCGCTGTGGACGTTGAATAAAGACCTGTTAAGGATTATGAAGATGAGCGGTTGCTATGAGCTTTGCTTTGGAATAGAATCAGGTGATGAACGTGTTTTAACTGAAGTCGTCCAAAAGCCGCTGGATCTTACAAAGATCAAAGCGTTGGTTCGCGAGGCAAAAAGGATGGGAATTTTTACTTTTGGCTTTTTTATTGTAGGGTTTCCAGGTGAAACCGAAGTAGAACGAAAAAAAACGTTTGATTATCCTTGGAAGGTGGGTCTTGATGACGCCTCGTTTAATATAGCTACCCCCTTTCCCGGAACAAGACTTTTTGAGATCTGCCGAGAAAAGGGATATTTAAAAAATGTGGATGACCTTTTTAGTTATGTGTATTGGAAGGCAAATATCCAAACCGAGCAAATAGACCCGCAAGCGCTGGAAAAGGCAGTTGCACGGCATACATTATTATTCCGCGTCAGCCTTATGTTCAGAAACCCTGCTAAATTTGTTAGCCAATACGCCTTACTTCCTTTTAGGGATTTTAGATTTTTTTATTCATTTTTAACAAACTTGCTAAAAAAGATTTTTATACCAGCGAGTCAATTTTAAATAAGATTAAAAAACCACTCCTAAGATGCTTGTTTGGTATGAAGCTACATAAGGTTACACATTAAAGGACATGGGCGCCTACCTCTGAAAGGGTAAAAGAGTGCAAAAACAAAAGGCTTTATTAAAGAGTATTTTATTATCGGTCCTTTCCATTTTATTGCTGTTCGTGTTTCTTGAAATCGCCGCCCAAATATATATAGAACATTTTGCCGATTTTCCCAGATTTTTAACATATGCTTCTTTACGGCAATTGAAGAAACGATTTGCAATGCCCATTTTCTCCTTTCACAGATACCTTGGATATTACCCCACTCCGAATTTCGAAAAAGGCAAAAATAGGCACAATTCATTAGGGTACAGGGGGGATGAGATAGTTATGCCTAAGCCAGAGGGGGAGTATAGGATAGTTTGCTTAGGTGGTTCCACTACATATACTTCAAAGATTGAGGATTATCAGCTTTCGTATCCGTATCTTCTTGAAAAAAATCTGATAGATGCAGGGTATAAAAACGTTAAGGTTGTAAATGCTGGCTGTAGCGCTTGGAGCAGTATGGAATCAATGATCAATTTTGAGATCCGTGTTTTAGACTTAGATCCAGATATGGTGATAGTATACCATGGAATAAACGATGTCCATCCGCGTCTTGTGTGGCCGCCGTCAGCTTACAGAGGGGATGGGTCCGGTTCGAAAATACCCGGAATTCCTTATATTTATACACCTAGCGTATTTGAATACAGCACGCTTATTAGAGGGGTGATGATAAAGCTAGGCTTAAGCAAGCCCCATTCGGCTATAACGGGCATTCTAACCATACCTCCGGAGACATATTATGGAGATTTGTTTAGAGAGCAGATGATAGACAAAATTTATCCAAGCGGCATTTTTAAAAAAATAAGTGCTGAACAAATGTTAATGACTAATCAGCCTATCTATTTCAGGCGGAATATAGAAAATATAGTAATATTAGCAAGGGAAAATGGAATAAAGACTATTCTGGCCACCTTCGCTTATTCACCCCTTTTCGAGGAGCTCCCAAGAGCATTTTCCAAGGAATATAGAACAGCATATGAAGAAACAAATAATGTGCTAAAAGCCGTTGCTGAAAAAAACGATGTTAACTTATTTGACTTTGCGGGTCTTTTCCCGAATGATAAAAGATATTACACTGATGGACGCCATGTTAGCGAAGAGGGTGCAAAGCTAAAAGCAAAGTTATTCGCGCAATATATAATCGATAACAATCTTATACCCGATGAAAAACAGAATATTAAGGGCATTGGATCTAGGGAACAGCAACCCTATTCAAAAATAGAAAATATAGATGAGTAATAGAAAAATCGATATTGTTTTAGTTAATCCTCCCTTTTCTTTAAGAGAGAATTTCGGATTACTTGATTTCGCCGGACAATATGGCTCACCGCTTAATTTACTTTATTTGGCATCAAGCTTGGAAAAATCAAATATTAATACAAAAGTAATAGATTTATCATACGATGAAGGTGATATGAAAAAATGCGCTGAATATATCGCCTCTATTAATTCGGACTTTGTAGGCGTAGCTGTACATTTTACCTTTCTTGTAAATAAGGCTTTGAAATTAATATCAATGATAAAGTCTATTAAGCCAGAGATAACAACAATAGTCGGTGGCGTCCATTTTACGGCTCTACCGGAAGAAACTATGAACAAGTGCCAAGCGATTGATGTAGGGATTCTGGGAGAGGGGGAAGAGGCTATCGTGGAAGTAATCCGCTCCTTCAAAGAAAATAAACCACCTGATTATATAAATGGCGTAATTTTTAGGAACAAAGGAAAATTAACAAAGGTTGGCAATAATAATTTGGTAAGAGATATTAATAAGTTGCCCCACCCTCTTTTTAATAAAATAGATTTTCGTCCTTACTCATTTGCTTTATATAAGGAAAGAAAAAGTATTAATTTTCCATTACTTACTTCTCGGGGATGTCCTTTTACGTGTAGTTTTTGCGATCGCACTGTTCTGGGAACAAAAGTGAGGTTTTTTGAAATAAGTTATCTTTCGGAAATGATAGATGCCTTGGTTAAGGAATTTAAAGTAGATTGTTTTGACGTAGAAGATGAAAATATTTGCATAACCAAGGAAAGATTCATAAATATCTGCAGATTAATGAAGAATAAATTTATTAAGTATAATCTCACATGGAATTGTGCCATGCGGCTGGATAGCGTAGATGTGGATGCGGGAAAGATGCTATATGATGCTGGTTGTCGTAGCGTGACTTTTGGAATCGAATCCGGTTCG
>JABMRN010000159.1 GCA_013202515.1 Candidatus Omnitrophota bacterium
AGTAAAAAATAGAAAAATAAGATACTAAAGATATTTTTGTTTATATTAATTTTTAATCCAGGAACGGAAACAGCATCAAACCCTCTTTTTTTTGCTTCTTCAAATGCTTTTATTCTGTGTAAGTCGTTGCCTTGAAATTTCAATATTAAAATATCTTTTGGTTTAAATCTTTGGTTATCAATAACCATATCATCTCTTAGTGTTTTTCGATAAAAACCCCAAGTTGCTTCTTTAGACAGTTTATAACTTTTCTTATGTTTATTAAAAACTACTCCTCGCTTTATAGCGTCGCTACATAACCATACGTAATACATAAATAAATAAGGCAAGCCCCATATTGGCGCTATCCATCTTATCGCGTATTTGATCTTATATCTTCTCTCCATATAAGCGACTACGTAACTATTGATGGGGGACTTAGTAATCAAAATCTCTTTTCTCATTAGGCAATCCGAGACTCGTATTAGATGTAGCTTATTCAATATCATAAATATAGAAGATGAGATTTCCTTTTTTACGTATGCATCAAATTTGCAGGTGTTAAACATCTCATTGTAATATCTGATAAGCTTGCTATCAGCACCGATTATCTTACTATAAAAACTCAAAGTCAAATCGATTGTTTCCTTGTTTGCCTCATACCACAAACCTTTATGCTTGCCCAAAAAAGCTTGATGTTCACTTACCGATTTCTCAATATATCCCCTAATAAAAGATAAACGCTTCAAAATATTTATTATCGGCGAAAAAATCTCCGGCATAATCATAATCATTTTAAAACCCCTAAACCAGCCTAACAACACAAGCTGCAAATATTCAAATTGATTTTTTCCAGATAAAACAATGTATGTTTTCTTGTTGCTCAACATAAACCTATCTCTTTTTTAAGACGTATTCGGACGTTTTTTTTCTCATATAATCTGAGATCCGGATGCCTGGATCTCCAGCATTAATTGGAAAAGCATATTTATCCACCATATCGGATGAGAATTTTGATTTTAACTTTCCAGAGGCATATAAACTTATATGTTTTTCTAAATCCGATTTATTGTTCACCAAATAAAATCTCTCTTCTAAATCTGGCTTTGTCTCTTCTTTCAAATAAGATGTATCCTTTAAGTATATTATAGTAGGACAATCCAATACAATCGATACGGGAAGCAACGCTGAGACAAGGTAATCCAATATTATCAATCCATAATTTCCAATGATTTCCTCCGCAGGAAAACCTTTTAAAACCCGAATATTTTCCCTTTCTCGATTTTTTACTACTTTTTTAAAATATAGATACTGATCTCGTTCAGGGGTTTCAATAAGCTTTATATCCATTTGCAACTGAAATTTTTTAACGCTATTTATTATGTCTTTGTTTTTTTCAAAAAGTTCTTTATCGCACACGTTACCCATAAGATCTCTGTAGCAATAAAAGATAAAGGGGCGCGGGCAATACAGAATCTTTCCTTTTGCTCGGAGTGTTTTCATTTTCTAAAACTTATTATAGAGCTTATACAAATCCATGGAACCCATGGCCTCGCTTTCGGTGGAAACATTTTGCATAAACAACTCTTTTTCTTTTTTCGACTGAAATATATTTATTTTTTCGATATTTTCATTGTGCTCTACATACTTTTGGTATGGATGCTTATAAAATGCAGAAGTTCCCGCCCCGCCATGTTGAAAATAAAATACAGGGATGCCTCTTTGATTTGCTATATAGGCACACACACCTTCGTGCAACTTATTAGCCCCTACCGCATAGAGCAACGCAACAGGTTTATGTAAATCAACTGCTTCTTTTAAGTTCTTATAGAAAGAAGGAAGCTTACAAAGTAAATCGTTATGATAAAGAGTGACTAACTCAAAGACATTTTTATCAAACTTAGGGAACCATTTTTTAACAAACGTTTTAAGCGTTTCAGTAAACAGTGGATCTAGATTTGGCCTGTTTATGCCCTTATCGCCTTTCATCTGTTGGAGTCTTTTGAGAGGATTTATATTTATATACAAAAACTCTGGCAGGTATCTTTTTAGCAAACCCACCTGATATCCGTCCTGAATTATAAATATAGCCCTTTTTCTCTTATGTCTTTGTTTTAAAAGGCTGGGCTCAAATTTTGATACAATAATCTTTAATGCTTTTAATGCTTTTTTGAAATTTTGCTTTAACAAGTAATTTAACCTGTATCTGTTAAAATCCGGCCTACAGGGTACGCGATACATACTGTCAAGCCAAACGCATTTAGGAGATAGGCAAATTCTCAACATACTTACTTTGCTTTGCAATACATCATCATATTTGACAAATCTAGTTCCCTTTAAAGAAAACTCCAAATCGGCGGTTGAACTGGCTTGAGATATTAAGCTACCGGCAATGTAAATCTTATCGTAATTCATATTCATTCTCTCGCATATTCTAGAAATATAATAAATATCTGCAAAAAAAGCCAAAAACCAATAAATGCTTCCCCTAAAAGCACGAGGAAAATTCAAATAGGATTCGTATTTCCTATCTAATTCAACGAATAGGTCCTCTGTGGCCTTAATAAGCTTGGTGTTGTCAGGACGAAAGTCCTTGTAATGGTAAAGGTCATCAAATGTTAGATAATTTAGTCCCCTCTCTTCAAATGCCAACATTGCGCTAGGAGTCATACCCAAGCGATCACATCTCTCTAGCAACGAAGAATCTATGCGGTTTAAATCTATGTAATCGGTTAGAATTAGTAGTTCGTTATTCATAATTCACTTAATATTTTTTTTGAAGACCTGTAGTATCCGGTTTTGATTAAAGAATTGTTCTGCAAATTTAGCTTAAGTCTCTTATTACATTCCTGCATAGCATCATGTACTGCATCTTGAAACTCGTTATTTGACATTCCGGTCATGTTTAATCGCAAATCCTGTCTGTCGCCTAAACTTAAAAGATATTCTTCTTCATCTTTAATGAATCCGTGTTGAACAGCGTATTCATACATAGGAGTGGCGGGTTGAGGCAAAAGATATCCCACGCTTGGGTAGATATCATTTTCGATACAGCAATCTATGGTCTTCTTTATGCTTTCTTTTGTCTCAATGGGATAACCGAAAACAATACTGGTCCAACTGGTAAGTCCCGACCTCTCCAGAATATGGGATTGCTTAGAGAAATCTTTAAGATCGATCTTTTTATTCATCATTTCTAAAATTTCGGGACTGGCGCTTTCTAACGCATACCCTAAGCCGATGCACCCCGCCGCTTTAAGCTGTTTTACCAGCTTAACATCTGATTCGTTCTTAAAAAGATTGGCACGACATGTTGCTAGCCAATAAATACTTAAGTCTTCCTGCAACAAACACTGTGCCATTTCGCAGACGTGGCTTTTGGAAGCAAATGTCAAATCGTCATTAAACATGAAGTAGTTGATTTGGTATTTTTCCTTCAGCCTTTTCATTTCCTGGACCAGAACTGGGGCTGAGATGTACCTGTATTTTATGTCTCTAAAAACCTGGTAACAAAACGTGCATCGGAAAGTACAGCCCCGTGCAGTGCTAATTGCCAATGCCTTAATTTCCTCGCGGGGAACAGGCAAAGGATCTCTTACTACGTATTTCGAACAAGATTCTATATATTTATCCATATCAAATAGCTCCCAATCCGGAAAAGGGATTGTATCAATATTTCCTATTGGCTGGCGGGGCAGATTCTTGATAATCTTTCCGTCTTCTTTATAACAGATGCCTTGAATATCTTTCAGATTGCGTGAAAGTCTTAAGGCATCCAGAACCTCTGTTATGGTAATATCCCCTTCTCCCAAGACAGCTATATCTGTTTCTGTATTAGTTAGCAAAACTTCAGGAATAGATGAAGCCACAGAATTTCCCACTATAATTTTTGTATCGGGGTTGACTTGTTTGATAAGGCGCGCAAGTTGCTTTATATGCTTATATCCTGTTACAATACAACCCATGCAAACAACGTCAAATTTATTATTTTTGAGATATTGTATGATATACTCCCCTGAAGGACGCTCAGCATCAAGGTCCAATATTTCAAGCTTATAACCATGTCTTTTTATCGCGGAAGCGACATATGCAAGTCCTAATGGAATAAATATTACTTTTGATTCTGGTCTTACTGAAACATTTATAACTAATATCTTCATCTCAATTTTCCGATCATATGCAAACTACTTCCTAAGTAGTTCTTATATATTGCTTCGGGAGTGATGAATTCTAACATATCCGCATTTTCAGCAAAATAAGGATCTTTAAAACTCAAATAATTATTTATTGTTCCCAATTCCGTAATAACGGTATCGTATTCTTTAATTTCAAATCCCGCTTTTTCCAACAACATTGATAATGTTTTAACATTAAAAAACTGTATATGCGAATGTCCGCCGAACGTAGCGCCCTTCTCGCGCATCACCCTATTCACCAAGGCATCAATATTGGGCACTGAAATGTAAATAAGACCGTGGGTTTTCAATATTTTTTTTTGTTGCCTTCGCCATCTCCACTGGATTTCTCATATGCTCCAAGACATTCAATAAAAATACGCAATCAAACTTTTTCCGCCCATATTCCTTTAACGGAAAAAAGTCTCTTGTGTAGTCAATGCCTTTTTTCTCAAGCAGCTTATGACATTTTTTATTCGGCTCTATACCAAATGCGTTGTATTTTCTTTTTTTTGCTTCGCTCAGCAAAACCCCTGGCCCGCATCCTATATCGCAAACATCAACGACGCTTCTCTTATTAAGATACAACCGCAAAATATCCAGTATATAAATAGATTTGAGCGTCTGCATTTTAGTTTGGACCTTTGTTTTAAGAACGCTGACATATGTGCGTTCATTGCGCGACCACCGCATATATACTTCTCTGTTCAAAATAGGGCTGACATACACAAGTTCGCATACTCTGCATTTCTGATGCGGGAAACCTTCTTTTAAAAATAGAGTATCGAAGTAGTCCGCACCGCATAAAGGACATCTTCTTTTTTCGGCAAATTTATTGTGGATGAGGCCTTTTTTTGCATTTATCCATTGGTTGTCATGCTTCTGCCTATAACCTAAATGTCGATGGCGCCCCGTTAACAGATTAAACTGCTTTGTTCCGTAAACCAGATTACCGTCGAATTCATTCTTTCTCCTGACCCTTTCATCAAAATTCATCAAGTGCTCTCCATGAAATATTTTATCATAGAGGCGCTGCGCCTCATCACCAATATATCTTCCAAAACCATAGCATCCAAATCTAATCCCACTGTTTACGTTTCAATATCTTTGCGATTTCATAATCTCTTTTTGCACGAATGAAAAAGGCCTCTCTTTTTGAAATAATAAAATAAGAAATCCTTGCCCCTGCCAGACTCCCGTTTTTCAAATTAATATTTCTGGTCGCGGTCGACGTAAAAGCCCTGGCGTAAA
>JABMRN010000160.1 GCA_013202515.1 Candidatus Omnitrophota bacterium
AATCTTAGCTGTTACCATTTCCAGTTTTTTAAAATCGTCGTGGGAGATCATTTACTTTTTCTTACCTTCCTTACCTTTAGCTTCAGGCTTCCCGGCTTCTTTCTTGGGGGCTTCTTTCTTGCCCTTTTCGCCGGCCTCAGGAGCTTTACCTTCGGCACCTGCTACCACGGCTTCGGCTGCTTCGCCTTCAGCTGCAGCGGCTTCGGGAGCTTTCTCCTTCTTGATCTTGAATTTGACTATTTTTAGTTTTGGCAGACCAAAAACAGACTGCTCCTCGTCCCATTTTTCTTTTTCTTTTAGCTCTTTTAAGCGCTCGTGTCTTTTAAACACGGAACGATGGGCCTTGTCCTTGGATTTTGACCTTAAACTCGGATGCTGCGACATTACGTATACCTCCTTATATGATATTTGCTATTTGTTCCTTAAGAAACAACCTTTGTGCTTTTTTGAAAGCTTCTTTAAATCCTTTTCTGCCTCTTCTTTGTTGGCGTAGGAACCGCTGCAAACCTGATACCACTTATCGTTGTAAATAAGAAAAGCCTCGATGCCTTCGGTTTTTAGCTTTGCGGCCTTTTCTTCAGCGGCCCTTTTACCCTTGTAGGAAATAAGCTGTATCGTATAGGGCTTTTCTTCCTTTACAGCCGGTTGCACAATAACAGATTCTTCTGTCTCTACAACCTCTGTTTGAGAGGCCCTGATTGTCTCTATGGTCTCGATAGCCTTAATCCGCTCATTCTTAAGGACAGATATAACTTCTCTTTTGCCCTTTTCTACGCCCAGGGCAAAGCATACAATAAGGCCTACTATTACCAAGATTGCGGCGCTTATTACCTGTTCAATAGGCACCTGCAATATATGCGGCCTTCTCTTGGGCAGCATCTTCTGCGAAAGCTTTTTCAGAGAACTCTCTTTCCTGGTAAATTCCTTGAATAGTTCTCCCTGATACTCGCTTTTCATAGGGTAATTATTATATCATATAAAGGCGTTTAGGCAAGGGTTTATCTACAGGGTTTTATCTATACAAGGCTATTCTTCCCAGCATATGGAGGAAAAGTCGCAGGATGAGCAGATATTTCTGTCTTTTTCGGGAAATTTATCGAATTCTAGGTTGTTTATGCCCTTCCATACCCCGCCTATTAGGTCCTCCATCTCAGACACCATTTTGTCAGTAATAAGGACCTTCTTATCAACATACTCCCCTTTGACCAACTCGTAGCGCCTCACGCTAGCCTTCACCGGCTCTATAAAAACAAGCACTCCGTGAGAAACCTTATAAGGCGAGCTTTCATATGTGTCCCTCTCATACAGCATCTTATATGCTACAAGCTGCCTGAGATAACCATCGCACTCCTCGTCCTTCACGGATTTAACATTAACGATGCTCTTGATATGTTTATCCGGAATTCCAGTTTTATAATCAATGACTCTAATAAGCTTTTTTGATTCGTCTTCAAATTCTACTTTATCGAATTTGCCTTTAAACTTCACGCCGCCCTCAAGTGTTATGATCTTATTTTTTTCAAGATCAATGGGCATAACAGCGTTGCTGCCTGTCTTCCTGAACCACTTCTCTAGAAATGGGAGTTTTTCCTCACACCTTTTTCTCATGGCTAGATCTATGGCCTGGTATTTTAGGTCCGCGACAAACCACTGTCTAAAATAATTAAATTGTGGAAATTTCTTTGATTTTCTGAATTCCCGGTAGACTTCTTCAAGTGCCCTGTGTACAGCATTTCCATAGACAAGGCTCTGTTTATTTCTTCCGGGAAGAAGAAACACCGAATTATAAAGAAACTGCCTTTTGCACCTAAGGTAAGTGTTTAGCTTTGTGGGTGTCAGGATAAGCTCTTTTACCATCACCTTTAAAATATCTTTTGAACATTCCACGGGATCCGTCTTTTCTTTTCCGATGAAAAATTCGTTTATGAGCTCCTCTTCACTTCCCTTAAACTGATTAATCGGTATCTTCATATTGCTGAAAAAAGAACTTGCCAAAGCCTGTTCAGAGGGACTTGAGGTAAATATTAGATTGGCCTTTGCCCTGCTTGCAGCAACATAAAAAAGCCTTGTCTCATCATAAAAGCTTAGCCGGTCCTTCTCTGTCTTGGTGTGGGCTTCTTCCCTCATATTCATGACAAAAGCCGGAAGCGGAATCTTGTCCGTCATGCGCTTAAGCGGCCAGTTTTTATCCTGAAGACAGAAAGGTATGATAACCGTATGAAATTCCAATCCTTTAGAAGCATGGGCAGTAATAACGTTAACACCGTCCTGTGAATACGTTACGAGCTCTCCGGTTAGGGGCATACTGTGTCTTTCCAATAGATCAAGCTCCTCAAGATAGTCTGAAACAGTGAGGCTCGGGTTTGACAGAGAATAATTCTTGATCATATTAACAAAAGATGACAGCGATCTTATATCTCTTATGCGCATGAGGCGTCGATCCTCGTACTCTTTTAATATAAATTTATACATCTTCGCATCTTGAATAAATTGCATAAGCACATCATGTACAGGGCGCGAGTCAACATCTTTGAGAAGCCGAGCGACTGCCCATGAAGCAAGGTGTAGATTGTGAGGCTTTTCAAAGGAGACGTCCTTTAAAACCGGGAGTTTCTTCGTATCGCTACCTTCGGGCTCATTATCAAAATCTACCGGAAATAATCTTGAAAACTCGCTTAAAAGACTTATGTCTTGGTAATCCCCTTTCCTTCTGTGATCCCTTCTCTTTGTGTTGACATAATCAATTAGCATAAGGAGATCACCGTTTGGGATAGCAAAATAATCCGAAACCAAAATGTTATATAAAAGGATGTCCCTGTCACCAGATTCGGCCTTGGGATTTGCAAGTCTTAAGATATTTATTAGCTGTCTAACGCGTTTTTCTTTAGCAATATTTTCTTTACCATCGGTTGTATAGGATATGCCCTGCTTTAAGAAAGCATCTATTAGCTTAAGTATAAGAACCCTTTTCCTTAAGAGTATAGCGATATTATTATAAGGCTTTTTTCTTTCTTCTTCACTCAGGGACACGGTCGATTCTATCTCTTTTTTAAGGGCCTTGATTTTTCTTACGATGTAGATTATCTCTTCGTCTTCTGTTGAAAAACTCGTAGCTTCAATGTTTTTCTTCTTAAACTGAACAGTAGGGGTAAGCATCTTCTTATCATCAAGACGCTCTTTTTGGGGAATTTGGGCAATTATACGTTCTGATGTTCCGAGTATCTCTTTTGTTGATCTATAGTTTTTCTTTAGCTTTATTAAAGAAATATCTGGAAACTTCTTTTCTAATATCTTGAAATTCGCTCTGCTTGCCCCTTGAAAACGGTATATGGACTGGTCATCGTCACCTACGCAGCAAACGTTCGGTTTTTTTGCATCTACAAGTTGAAATAAGAGCTTTAGCTGCGCACCGTTTGTATCCTGGAATTCATCTATCATGATGTACTTGTATTTCTCTTGGTAGGCCTTCTTAAGTTCGGACTCTTTTCTTAAGGTCTCCGTTGCAAGAAGAATCATGTCGTCATAGTCGTAGCGGCCACGTTCATCAAAGATGTTCTTGTCTGTGCCCTGTTTTATTTCCTCATATTTTTTGTATATGATGGCTAGCTCTTTCAACCTTAGGAGGTGCTTTTCCTTTATTACGCTGTCCTCTGTTTCTTTTAAATTGAACTTATTAATTAATTTAGAGAATTCCTCAGGGCTAATACCTTCATTTTTTAATTCACTTATTCTCTTTGTAATCTCGCCTCTGTAAATATATGGGCTTCCGAAAGGCCTCAATTCCTTAATGTTTTCTGAATTATCAAGTATATACTCTAATGCCTTAACCCTTTCAACATCTGTCATCTGAATGCGTTCTTTAATATAGCTAACAGCCTCTTCGGAGTCCAGGATAACGGAATTCGCAAACCCGTGGAAGGTCTCTGCTATTATTTCATAACCCCTAAATCCAATTATTGCGGCCAGCCTCTCCTTAACGGCTTTAGCAGCGGAATTCGTGTATGTTAAAACAAGCATATTCTCGCCAGGGAGATTTTTTTTAGTCATGATGTTCGCAGCCCGCACAGACAATAGCTGTGTCTTTCCGGTGCCGGGGCCAGCCAGTATCAAAACCGGACCTTCTAAAAGGCTAACTGCCTTCTTCTGTTCTTCGTTTAGGTTCTTATTTATGTCTGTCATTTATTCTTTAACTATTTCGTTGATGGTAAGGCTGAACATATCGCTCTCTACCTTGAAAGCCTGGCCGTCCTCGCCAGTCTCCATCTTAAATTCAAAAGTCATCCAGCCCCCTTGAGCCTCCTCAAGGATTACATCAGCATGCTCGCCGATCTGAGCAACAATTTCAGGTGAGAAAAATATTTTAAGATCTATCTTAAGCTGCCCTTCTTCGTTCGCAGAGCCCATGGCCCTCATAATAATCTGTTGTGATTTAGCAAGAAAGAAAGGAAATTCGACAGTCTCTCCATACATATAAAGATCGCAGAACAAGTCTTCGTATGCCATATTTGCTGGCATGCTTACGGCACTAAAAACTGCCGCTGGAAACATATCTACAATTCCTGCATCATTTTTTAACTGTAGGACACTGGGGCATATGACTGGCTTTTTGAGCCAACAATGTAATCCTATCCCGCCCTCTTTAATAAGCCTGGAGTAATCAAGCTGTATATCGGCACTTTCGCACTCTATCTTTAAGGGGAAATCCTTCGACATGAGAATCGGCGAATCAAGATGAACGGTTTTGTTGATGAATGCATCCGCGAAGGAGCATCTATTCTTGTAGGATATCTTAAAATGCAGGCTATCTGCTAAATATTCTAATAAGAGGTCGCCGGCTTTAATGTAAAAAAATACAAGACCACACAAAAAAGCAGCTATAATAATAAAAAACAGAATCTTTATAATGGAGCGCATGTTACGGTATTAGGATGTCAACAGTTTCTTGATCTTTGATATTATCGCTTTGTCTCTCGTTAAGCTGTATCCTGTGGTAGAGGTTGCTTTGTGGGCAATAAGTATGCCGAATGAACTAAATTCATCTAAAA
>JABMRN010000161.1 GCA_013202515.1 Candidatus Omnitrophota bacterium
ATTCAACAACAGTCACGCCTTTTCCGTAAAAATATTCCTCGTATCCTACAGAATCAAGATCTCCGCCTGAATCGAGACGGTATATATCAAAATGATAAAGTGGGATTCTTCCATTATGCTTTTTCAAAATAACAAAGGTGGGACTATTCACATATTTGAAATCCTTAACGCCTAAACCTTTGGCAATACCTTTTGTAAAAATGGTTTTTCCGCTCCCGAGATCTCCCGTTAAAGCAACAAATGAGCCCGGCTTAAGCTTCTTCGCCAACTCTTCACCCGCTTTAAGCGTCTCCCCCGGACTATGCGATATTACAACTTTTGACTTTTGACTTGTACTTTTGATTTTAATCATAGCATTCTTGCTAGAAGTGTAAATATCCTCTCGGCCTTATCTTTGTAACCTTCCCCTCATCTCCTACAAAATTCAAACCCTTCTTTCCTGATACAACCTCACCTATGAGCGTAACGGGCGGATACTCGTGTTTGCCGATATATCTCATCAACTTCTTGGCCTCCTTTAACGAAAGCGTAAAAAGAAGCTCAAAATCCTCACCATAGCTAAGTGCATCGCTAAAAGAAGTAGAATCGCTATAAAGCGGTATAAGGCTCTTGTAAATAAATGCCCCGACATTACTTGCGCCTGCAAGTCTATGCAAATCAAGAAATAACCCGTCGCTAATGTCGCACATAGAATTTATCCTAAATTGCTTAACAAGCACTCTTGCCTCTTCAAGGCGCGGCACCATCCTTAGATTCTTTAACACCCCTTTACCCAAAGCTCCGCTTACAAATATGAGATCTCCCTCTTTGGCGCCGCTTCGCAACACCAAACATTTTTTTTCGACTTCACCTATGATGGCTGTATCAATAACTAAATTGCGGCCTCTATTTGTATCTCCCCCCACAATGTTGACATTAAAGGCCTTACAAATTTTCTTTGCCCCTTTAATGATCCCCTTCAAAATCTTCAGGCCTGAATTCCCGGGGGCACTGGCAGAAATCACTATATATTTAGGCACTCCGCCCATTGCCGCTATGTCACTTATGTTTATACCGACTGCCTTCCAGCCAATATCCTGGGGTGTGTCTTTTTTTGAGAAATGTATACCTTCTACAATCATGTCGCTTGCAAAAAGCATATACTTGCCGCTCCTATAATTTATAACAGCTGCATCATCCCCGATACCGCAGACAACGTCTTTGCCGTGCTTTATGGTTTTCTTTAGATAATTAATAAATTTAAGTTCATTCATATTATGATAAGTCAAACCTCATATGTCGGTTCGTAATCAAGCGTTTTAGGCTCTTCCCAAACGGTTTACGCAATATCCCTTTTTCTGTAATAATCGCTGTAACCAGCCTGTTCGGTGTAACATCAAAAGCCGGATTATATACCTTGATTGTTTTCGGGGCAATATACCTTCCCATTATAGTGCGCACCTCATCTGCATCTCTCTCTTCTATAACAATATCCTCTCCGCTTGCTATATTAAAATCAAAGGTGGAGACAGGCGCGGCAACATAAAAAGGAATGCCATGTGCTTTAGCCAAAACTGCCAGATTATACGTCCCTATTTTGTTTGCTACATCGCCGTTTCTGGCAATTCGGTCAGCGCCAACAATTATTTTATCTATCTTACCTTTTGCCATGAGGCTCGCTGCCATATTGTCACAGATAAGTGTCGCATCTATCCCTTCATTTTTAAGTTCCCACGCTGTAAGGCGCGCGCCCTGAAGAACAGGCCTTGTTTCATCCGCAAAAACATGAATGCGTTTACCGTCTATTTTTGCCCTGAATATCACCGCAAGAGCAGTCCCAAAGTCCGCGGTAGCAAGGCCTCCGGCGTTGCAATGGGTCAGGATATTGTCGCCTGTTTTTATAAGCTTTCGGCCGCACATACCTATACGCCTGCAGATCGCTTTGTCTTCTTTTAAGATATCCGTGGCTTCTTTCAGCAAAAGTCTCTTGATTGATCCTGGATTTTTTTCACGGTTCTGCAAGGCGCAATTTTTCATTCTTTCAAGTGCCCAAAAAAGATTTCGTGCCGTAGGCCTCGAAGATGCAAGATAGTTTTCGCAAGATTCTATTTCTCTGTA
>JABMRN010000162.1 GCA_013202515.1 Candidatus Omnitrophota bacterium
AGTCCACTCTATCCACATAAGCGGTATGCCGAGCAAAAAAAGAGAAATAAAATACGGAATCATGAACGCGCCGCCGCCATTATTGGCAGCCTGTACCGGAAACCTTAAGAAATTCCCAAGCCCAAGTGCACTACCGGCCACAGCCAGTATGATTCCAAGCTTTGATCCCCACCTTTGTCTTGCCATTGCATTTATCTCCAAAATAATTATAATGCAAATTTAGCTGTTTTCAATAGCTAATTAGCAATAGACAACAATAATCAACATGCCTATTGAATAATCTCGCAATAACATTATACTACTTATTATAGTAAAATCCAAAATGCCAATTCCAAATTTTTCCTAGAACCGGAGGATTAGAATATGAGAACAGCAGTTGTCTATTATTCCTACAGTGGCAATACACACCGCGTAGGTCAGCTCATAATAGGTGTTTTAAAATCCAAGGGCGAGGATGGAATACCCGTCAGGATCAGGCCCTTGAAGGAAGAGGTAAGTTTTATTAAGCAGTGCAGGGATGCGTTTATGCGCAAGAAGCCCAAAATCTATAGGACAATGCTTGATTTAAAGGATTATGACAGAATTATTTTAGGCAGCCCGGTATGGGCGTTTAATGCCGCTCCGGCAATCAGCACCTATCTAGAAGAATGTAGGTCAATTGAGGGCAAAGAGGCAATTTGTTTTGTGACATACGGAAGCGGGGCAGGTAAAGACAAGACACTTAAGGCAATGAAAGAAAAGCTTACAGAGCGTGGTGCCAAGGTAGTCGCCGAAGTTTCGTTTCAGCAAAATGAAGGTCTTGAATCTTGTAGGGAAAAATTAGAAAAGATATTATAGATAAAATACCGAAAATAAAGGAGGATGAGATGAAGAGTTTGTCAGCTATGCTAGCATTACTTTTGATTGTTGTATTCATTGCCGGTTGCGGAGTGCCAAAGAATCAGTATGATTCATTGGTAAAAGAAATGTCCACAATCAGATCTTCAGCAAGAAACCTAAGTGTTCAGGTTGCAACAATGAAGAGAGACCATGATAATTCGCTTAAGGAAATGGCTGACCTTAAGGTGGAAAATGCCATGCTTAAAAAGGAGAACATTCAACTTAAAATAGACTTAGATAAAATATCCAAAGCCGCGCAGGGAAAGTAAGCAAAATAATTAATTAAATCTATTGTAACCTTTTGCGATCAATCCCTGTCTGATTTGCATCAGGCAGGGATTAAACTTACATGCCAAAATACCGCATAAAAACACCCCTAGCTTATAAAGTATATATAATTGTGCTGATAAGCGTTGCATTCTGCGCGCTTTTTATAGGCACCTTCAATTATTACGAAAATAAGAAAATGCTGAGCGAAAATATCGGTAGCGGCTTAAAGAAAATAGCCCAGACCGCTGCGTTAGGCATAAACGTTGATAAGCTAGAGAGCATTCAATCTGCACAAGACAGTTCATATGCCATCACCAGGAGTCATTTGTTGGAGGTAAAGAACTACAATGAAATTGATGCCCCGCTTTATATCTTAAAAAAAGCTGATAAAAAAACTGCTTCGCTTCTTGTTACAACTGAACCAGGTGCCATGATAGGCTCAAAGTACCGTATAAATCCTACATTGCATCGTGTTTTTAATGTTGGCAGAAGCGCCTTTTCGCCCATATACGTTGATAAAAGCGGAACATGGATTTCCGCATATGCCCCCATAAAAGATAAAGAGGGAAAAATGATCGGCGTTTTGGAGTTAAATCACCACGTCGGTTATTACGTTAAACGGTTAAGAACAAGGCTTATTCATATTAGTGTACTTTGTTTTGTTGGGTTCCTTGTAGGGGCACTTTTGAGTGTGCCTTTACTGAAACCCATCGTCAATTCCATAAATATCCTGAGGATAGCTGCTTCCGAGATGGAAAAGGGAAATTATGACTTCAAAATTAGTTTAAATACTTCGGATGAGATCGGTTTTCTTGCCGACGCTTTTGAAAAAATGCGCGTTGCTATAAAGGATTATACAGAAAAGCTTAAAGTAGCGTGGATGATGGAGAAAAAAGCGCACCTGGAATCGGTAAAGGCGCTCTCTGAAGCCATTGCTGTCAGGGAGCCTTACACGAAGGGACACATAGAGCGCGTTTCAAAATACGCCGAACTCATATCAAAGGAATTGGGCCTCGCAAAAGAAGAAATAGACACTATAAAATACGGATGTATCCTGCATGATGTCGGAAAAATCGGAGTAAATGTAGATATAATAAACAAGACGTCGAAGCTGACACCTTCGGAGTATGAAAAGATCAAGAAACACCCATATATGGGTGTTCAGATAATAAGGGGTGTTAAGTTTCTTGAGAAGGCAAAGGATATTATTCTCTATCATCAGGAGCGCTATGACGGATTGGGATATCCCCGCGGTCTTAAAGGCGAGGAAATACCGATTTCTGCACGCATAGTCGCCCTAGCCGATACCTATGATGCCATGTCAAGCGATAGGCCCTATCGACAGAGGCTTAAGGAGCCCGAAATAATATTAAAGATAAAGAAAGAATCGGGAAAGCAGTTTGATCCTAATGTAGTGGATGCGTTTCTTAAGGTAAAAAAGGAATTAGGACCCCTCGCATAAATATCGCAAGCCCCAGACCCTTATTCACAAAATTCTCTTTATTTTATCCCTGTATTATAATATAATATTACCCAATATAACGACGTTAACAGATTGGAGAATGTGAATGAAGCCAGCAATATCAGTTGTAATAATAACGAAGAATGAGGAAGATCATATAGCTGAATGCGTTAGAAGTGCCGCATGGGCAGAAGAGGTACTTGTCATAGATGATGATAGCACTGATTCAACGCGCGAGATAGCCAAGAATAACGGGGCAACGGTCATAATGCGAAAAATGGATGTAGAGGGCAAACATCGAAATTTTGCGTACTCCAGGGCAAGGAATCCTTGGGTTTTGAGTCTTGATGCAGATGAGAGAATAAGTCCTGCTTTAAAGGACGAGCTTACTAGAATAGTAGAGGGTTCTCCTAAAGAAAATGCATTCAGTATCCCTATAAAAACATATATAGGAACGCATTGGATTAGGAGTGGTGGTTGGTATCCAGCCCCGAAGGTAAGATTTTTTAGAAAAGATAAATTCAAATACGAAGAGGTCGAGGTTCATCCGCGTGTATTTATAGATGGTCCCTGCGGACATCTAAAGGGCGATATTATTCACTATTCATATAAGGATTTTCATGAATTTTTTGAAAGCCTAAATAACCAGACTACATTGGAAGCGAAAAAATGGTTTAATGAAAAACGAAAGATAAATACTAGAGGAATGCTGCGTAAATTATGTGATAGATTTCTAAAAGCCTATTTTTTAAAAAAGGGATACAAAGATGGTTTGGTAGGTTTTGCTGTATCGTATGCAGGCGGACTTTATCAATTTATGAGTTACATGAAATATAAGGAAATGCTTCGTAATGCCCAGAGATAGAATATCTGCAGTAATCATAACCAAAGACGAAGAGGGCAATATCGCGCGATGCTTAGACAGCCTTAAGTGGGTGGATGAGATCGTGGTTGTTGATGGAGAATCGCGGGATAGGACACCCGAGATAGCGCTCTCATATGGTGCAAAGGTCATAACCCACAAGTTCGAGAGCGACTTTGGCCTTGAGAGAAACATCGGAAATGATAATGCCTCCGGAAAGTGGATTATTGCCATGGATGCCGATGAGGTGCTTCCCCCTGATACCCGCACAAAAATAGAAGGAATTTTAGATAAAGGTACTGATGCCGATGCCTATAATGTTCTTCGTAAACAGTTTTTCCTCGGTAAATTCATGGAACATGGCGGCAGGTACCATAGAATAATAAATTTCTTCAAAAAAGACAAAACACACTTTGAAGGAAAAGTGCATCATCTGGTGAAGGTTAAGGGTACAGTAAAAGACGCTGATTTCTGTATTGAACATTATCCCTTTAATTCGATTTCACAATTTACAGCAAAACATAATCGCTATACGGATTGTGAAGCAAAAGAGATGCTGGAGAATTTTGGCGATTCAAAATACAAAGAGATTAGATATAACCTTACTGTAAAGCCTATTAAATTGTTCATTAAAACATACATAAAGAAAAAGGGTTACAAAGACGGGTTGCATGGCCTGGTATTTTGCCTTCTTTTTACGTGGGGTTCCATCCTAAAGTGGGCTAAATATTGGGAACTTTGTGAAAATCTCAAAAAACAAAGAAAGGACTAGTTTTTGTGAAAAAAGTTCTAGTAACAGGCGGGGCGGGATTTATTGGATCGCATCTTGTTGACAGGCTTGTAAAAGAAGGTCACTCTGTGCGCGTTCTCGATAATTTCCAGCCTCAGGTACACCAGGGGAAGAAGCCGGAATATCTTAATAAAGAGGCAGAGTACATTGAGGGGGATGTGCGCAAAGAGCCCGACTTAAAAAAGGCTTTGAAGGATGTATCTTGCCTTTTTCATTTCGCTGCAAAAGTAGGTGTTGGCCAGTCTATGTATGAGATTGAGGATTATGTCAGTTGCAATACATACGGAACAGCTGTTTTATTGAACTTTATAGTAAATAACAAAGTTCCGATCAAAAAAATTATAGCCGCAAGCTCAATGTCTATATATGGGGAAGGCCAGTATGCGTGTGGTAAATGCGGAGAAAAAACACCATATCTAAGAAGTGAAGAACAGCTAAAGAAGAAAGATTGGGAAGTTCTGTGCTCAGATTGCGGTAGCATTCTAAAGCATATTCCTACCAATGAAAATAAGAAGCTTCTTTCAACATCTGTTTATGCCCTGACGAAAAAGGATCAAGAAGAGCTTTGTCTTATAATTGGTCAGAGCTTTCGCATTCCTACTGTGTGTCTACGTTTTTTCAATGTTTATGGACCTAGACAATCACTTTCAAACCCTTACACGGGGGCCTGCGCAATATTTTCCTCAAGAATAAAGAATAATAAGCAGCCCTTTATTTACGAAGATGGATTACAGACGAGGGATTTTATCGATGTACGTGATATTGCCGAGGCTTGTATCCTAGCTATGAAAAGTAGTGATGTTGATTATAGGGCCCTGAACGTCGGTACGGGAAAAGCAGTAGCCATACTGGAAGTGGCAGAAACACTTTCAAAATTGTACGGAAAGGATCTTAAGCCTAAGGTGTTGAGCAAATTCAGAGTTGGTGATATAAGACATTGCTATGCCGATATTAGTTCGATATCAAAAATTGGATTCAAACCAAAATATGCCCTTAAGCAAGGTTTAGGAAATCTGGTTGAATGGGGTAAAAAAGAGGATTTTGTAGACAAAACAGATTTGGCAGACAAGAAGTTGGATGAGTTCAATCTGAAGATCTGAGGAAAAGAGGAGTGTCGTGGAAGAGCGATTTCTTTCTGTTATAATGCCGGTTTATAATGAAAAAAATACCATCAACGAAGTTATGGACAATGTCCTTAAGCTGGGAATTGTTAAGGAATTAATTGTAGTGGACGATGCATCAACTGATGGCACGCGAGAACTTCTTGAAAATAACAAATTCACAGACAGAGTGAAGAAGATATATCACAAGAAAAATTCCGGTAAGGGAAGTGCTGTTAGAAGTGCCCAGAAAGAGATTACAGGCGAGGTAGTAGTAATACAGGACGCTGATCTAGAATATGATCCTGAGGAGCTAGCAGAGCTCTGTAGGCCCATAAGAAAAGGTGTAGCAGATGTGGTATATGGTTCCAGGCTTTGGGGTGGAAAGCCACAGCGTGTTTATATGTTCTGGCACTTGATGGGAAATAGATTTTTGTCATTTGTAGCAGATATTTTATATAACGCTACGCTAACGGATATAGAAACCTGTTACAAGGTGTTTAAAAGCGATATTTTCAAAAGGATTAACATCAAGTCAAATGATTTTTCTATGGAGCCGGAGCTTACAGCCAAGGTTTTAAAAAAGAAATTGCGTGTTTATGAAATGCCTATTTCTTATTATGGCAGGACCTACGAAGAGGGCAAAAAGATTACCTGGTTGCATGGTTTCTCGGCCCTCTGGGCGTTATTAAAATACAGATTCGTTGATTAACATTGAACATACTCTTAGTCAAACCCTACAATATAAGCGACCACATTCAGCCGCCTCTTGGGCTCGGCTATCTCGCAACCGCAGTACGTAAAAATCACAAAGTTCAACTATTAGATTGTATCAAGATGGGTATCAAGCAAGGAGATTTTACTTCTTACCTGGATCGTGATAATTACGATGCAGTCGGATTTCAATGCTATACTTACGACCTCCCCGTGTTAAAACCCTTACTCGAGATGTGCAAAAAAAGAGGAATGCTGACACTTGTTGGGGGTCCTCATCCTTCGGCAGTTCCGGAAGAGACAATGGCTTACTTTGGCAAGGATTTGGATTATTGTTTCCAGGGAGAGGCTGAGACAGGATTGCCCATGCTGCTTGATAGCATAGAATGGAAAAAAGAATCGGATAAAAGAGGAATTCCAGGTTTAGTTTGGAGAGAAAAGGGAAGAGTTATCGTAAATGAGAAAGATTACGTTGACAAGCTGGATGACCTTGGCACACCGGCCTGGGATCTCATACGTCCCCAGGAGTATCCAGAAGCCCAACACGGTGCCTTTTTTAAGAATTTCCCAATAGCACCAATAGTTGTAACAAGGGGATGTCCATATGCTTGTACCTTTTGTGCGGGTAACCTTATTTCAGGCAGAAAATGCCGCAAGAGAAGTCCAAAAGCCGTGGTAGAAGAAATAAAGACGCTTTACGATAAATATGGGATAAGGGAGATACATGTAATAGACGATAATTTTACGTTAGATAAGAATTTTGCAAAAGAAGTACTAAAACTTATAAAAGAATCGAATTTAGAAATAAGCTGGGCTGTTCCAAATGGCATCAGGATGGAATCCCTTGATGATGAACTTTTGAGGCTTATGAAACAAACCGGACTTTACCTGGTGAGCCTCGGAATAGAATCCGGTTCGGATAGAATACTGGAGTTAATGAAAAAGAAAACCACTACGTCCTTTATAGAAAAAACCATACGGCGCATAAGAAGTTTCGGTATCGACGTTGCCGGTTTTTTTATAATAGGATTTCCTGGTGAAACGCTAAGTGACATAGAGAAAACCATAAAATTTTCCTTAAGGCTCGACCTTATTAGGGCGAATTATTTTACATATCTTCCGTTTCCTGGCACAGAGTCATACGAATCCATAAAGCGGGAAGAAGGGCTTGATAAGGTGAATTGGGATAAGTTTCTCTTCTTTGGGGCCTCTTATTCTCCAAAGGGTATCGATGCCACATTTTTAAGAGCATTGCAGAAAAAGGCATTTTTGAAGTTTTATTTACGGCCTGTCATTTTTTGGAGAAATATTATTCAAATCAAGTCTTTCAGGCATTTTAAATTCCTCTGTAAGCGTTTTTTTAACTGGATCCTTAAAAAATGAAATTGAATAAGAAAAATATCATAAAACTGATTTGTATTGTATGGGTCATCTTCTGGGTAAATTTTATCCTAAGAGAACTTTTTTTTAAAGGCAGATTATTCCGAGACTACAAAGAGCTTATTTTTAAGAACGAGGAGCTGAGAAAGTCCTTTGTATACGGTATTAATTTTTACTCTCTTCTAAAATTGGCTCAGAAAGAATTACCAGAGAGTGCAACATTTTCCTTGGTGGGAGTGGAAAGATTATCTTTGGACTACCGCCGCGCAGTGTATTACCTATATCCTTTACTCGAATCCGAGAAGGCGGATTATCTTTTGGTGTACAAAAAATATGGATTTGTAAAGAACGGCTATAAGAAAATCGTAGCCGTCGATAGGGAAACGTTTATCCTAAAAAGAATATGAAAAATGTCATTATGATTCTTTCATGGTTTCTTGTTACCGCATTTGTGGGATTTAACATATTGGCGGTGCTTGATAAAAAAAAGGCGATCGGAAATCTCGAATGTGCAGGTCTTTCTTTTTTGATAGGATTAGGAGCTATATCGATAGAGATGTTTCTAATAGGAGCAATAGGGTTAAAATTCAGGTTATCTTTTATACTTCTTCCTTGGATAGCGCTTTTTTTCTTCAACCTTGTTTTTTCTAGAGGTTGCTTTACGAGAAAGTCGAATTTTAGTATAAAGCGACTCTCGCTTTTTGAACAAGCAATTGTCGGACTTCTTTCATTTGAAGTATGTTATACCTTTTTCCGTGCACTAATTAAACCCATAGAGGCATACGACAGCGTGAGTATATATGCACTCAAGAGTAAGATTCTATATATGGCACATACTATCCCGAAAGATTTCTTTACAGAAGTACTCAAGCCTTTCCACGGAGTTCATCCTGATTACCCGCTTTTGGTTTCGATGAGCGAAGTATGGTTTTATGCGTTTATAGGTAGTGTAAATGACTTTTTAGTGAAATCTATTTTTCCCGTATCGTTTCTGTGCTTTCTTGTTGCCTTTTATTTTATTTTAAAAAGGTTTGTCAAAAAAAGAATAACGGCCCTTCTTTTTACATTTGTGCTGGCGTCGATTGCTCAGTTTAATGCCTATGCCACGATTGGGGTGGCTGATTTACTTTTGGGTGTTAATTTTAGCTTGGGCCTATTTTATCTTTGTTTATGGATTAAGGATAAGGAGAAAAGTGCATATCTGTATATATCAGCGATGTTTTCTATGTTGGCGGTTTGGACAAAAAACGAAGGCATGATTTTAGCACTGATAATCTTGTTTGTTCTTTTTCTTGATACAGTTATTAGGCGCAGTTACTGCGATAAGGGTAAGCTGGTGTTAGTGAGTTTTTATTTTGTTGTAGTAGGTGCCTTTATTTTTGGATTTATAAGCTACAAAAACTCCCTTGGGCTAGTAAATGAGAATTTTAATCTTTCTATGATAAATGGGGAAAATCTTCTCTCAGGACTGCGCAAAATTCCACTTGTTCTCTATGAGTATCAAAAACAATTTTTTGGATTTAAGAAATGGAACATTGTGTGGGTGATCTCCTTATTCTTGTTTATTTCAAGGTTTAAAGAATCTTTTAAAAGAGATAATTTATATGCAACGGTCCCCATCATTTTATTTTTTATTGGATACACCGCTGTCTATATGTTTTCGGCTGTTGAAATCGACTTTTTTTTGCGGAAAACTACCTCGCGATTTTTTCTTCACATTCTTCCAGTTCTTGTCTTTTGGATTGCATGCATAACGAAACAAGATAATGTAGGTGAGGCACTGCAAAATGCTTGAATTTAAAAAAATTATTGAAAAGCGACTAATTATTATATTGCTACTTGTAAGCGCCTGTGCCATATTTATCTCATGTAATAAATATTGGGCACCTTACGACGAGGGGATAGTCACGGTAGCTGCCGAAAGATTTACGCAGGGTGAAGTGCTGTACCGGGATTTTTTCATTATTATGTATCCTCCGGGACAAGTATTCATGCTGTCTCTTTTGTATAAGATATTTGGCGTGACTCTTGGCGTCGGAAGAATATACACAGGTTTTGTCCATATCTTTATCGCCCTTCTTGTATATATGATGTGCTACCACCTTACGAGAAAAAAGGGTATTTCCGTTATATGCTGGTTGTTCGCGCTTTTTTCTCTGGCGCCACGACTAGGTGCTATCCCGTCACCGATATGGCCCGGAATAGCTTTAGGACTATTTTCAGTATATCTTTTTATGCTATATGTAAAGTCCGAAAAACGCTCTTTACTCCTATTATGTGGACTCACGTGTGGCCTTTCGGCTATCTTCAGACACGATATAGGTATTTTTGCATTTATTTCCATTTTTATAACGCTCATTCTTTTTAGAAAGGGGCTTAAGCCCTTAATCTTTTTTATTATGAGCTTCGCTGTTTTGCCAGCCGCTGTTTTTATTTATCTATTCTCCAAAGGTGCCTTGCCGGATGCTTTTGAATCTCTATTTTTGTTTCCAGCTATTCACCAAAAGACGGCGCTCATTAACTTTCCGAATATGTGCTTTAATCCGATTATGATATTTCACAAGAGCCTTTATTTCATAAAGGTAAACCAGTATTATATACCGATTTTTATATATTTGATTACAGCTGTACTTCTTATCAAGAAACTGATCCTAAAGCGTGTCTTTGACGAAAGGGAGATTGGATTACTTGCGCTGCTTCTATTCGGTATCCTGACATTTAACCAGGTACGGATAAGGACAGATCCGGCACATCTTTTGACTGTCATATTTCCTTCTATTGTCCTTTTCGGGTACCTTATGAACGTCAGTATTTGTGAAAAAATGACAAATAGGCCCGCAAGATATATTTACAATGTGTGCGTTTTTTTTGTACTATTTCTTTTCTCCCTGCTTCTTGTAAAGAATATGGATAAGTTCATTAAGAACGTTTTTAGAAAACCCCTAAAAAAGAAGATAATATTAACACGCTTTGATAGAGGTAGTGTTTATATACCAAAGGAGGATCAAAGCATAAAAGATGCAGTATCCTACATAAAAAACAATACTGAAAATGGCGAACGTATTTACGTAGGAAACTCTGCCCATTGGAAAGATGATTTCGGGGGAAGCCTTCTTTTTTATACTCTCTGTGAAAGATTGCCATGTACCAAATTCTATGAATTAGCGCCTGGGCTGATTACGCAGAGAAAGGTTCAGGAGGAGATAAAAGGGTCTATATCCGAGGGTGACGTGAAGTTTATTATATTACAGGATGTAGATCTACCGAATATCGCGAAAAGTAAGATTGACATTGATAAGATAATATTAGATAATTTCATTGAGCAGAACTATAAGCTGGTAAAGAAGTATGGCAAGTACGGTATTTACAAGAAAGTTAATTGATGAAAAAGGTTATATTTCTCGATAGGGATGGTGTGATAAATAAAGATCCAGGTGGGTGGACAGAGCATAGTTATGTTACCACCCTAGATCAGCTTATTTTTCTGCAGGGTTCAATTGAAGCCGTAAAAAAACTATACGATGCTGGCTACGATATAGTAGTCATATCCAACCAGGCCGGGATCAGTAAGGGCCATTATACAGTGGAAAGGTTGGAAGAAATAAATTCTAAAATGATTAATGCCTTGGAGAAAGCCGGTGCTAGACTTAAAAAGACTTACTACTGTGTTCATCAAACAAATGATAATTGTGACTGCCGAAAACCCAAGACCGGACTTTTTGACAAAGCAAAAAGAGAACTCGGCATAGAGATAGCTGGTAACTTTTTTGTCGGTGACGGAAAAATGGATGTTGAAGCAGGGAAGAAGGCCGGGCTTAGAACAATTTTGGTGCTGAGCGGAAAAAGTTCGATGAAAGACGTTATGGCCTGGCAGATAAAACCAGATTTTGTATTCAAGGATTTAAAAGAAGCTGTGCAATTTATTTTGAAAGGAAGGGAAACGTGAGGATACTTATTACTGGCGGTGCAGGCATGGTCGGAAGCCATGCAGCGGTATATTATGCCAGAAAAAAATGTAAAGTCATTGTTTTAGACAATCTCATGAGATCAAAACTTTTCGGATATAGTAGAAAAAGTGTAGAATATAATTGGAGGTACCTCAAGACATTTAAAAATGTTGAACACGTAAGGTCCGACATAAGAAATAGATATATATTAAAAAAGATATTTAAAGAGGGGATAGATCTTGTTATACATGCAGCTGCTCAGCCGGGTGTCGGATTCTCTATAAATAATCCAGAAGAAGATTATTCAATAAATGCCTATGGCACGTTCAATCTGCTGGAATCAATGAGGCTGTTTTCTAAAAAACCAGGAATTTTTATATATTGCTCTACAAACAAAGTATATGGTGAGAATGTATCAAAAATTCAACTTTATGAACGAAAAAAAAGGTACATCTTTAAGGGCGTAAAGGGTGTGAGTGAAACAATGGGGATTGATTTGACCGGGCATACTCCTTACGGCGCCAGTAAATACACGGGCGATCTATATGCCCAGGAACACGCCCATATGTATGGCATTAAGACAGGGGTATTCAGAATGAGTTGTATTTACGGAACCCGACAGTTTGGATTCGAGGATCAGGGCTGGATTGCCCATTTTATAATATCCAATCTTAAAGACAAGCCTGTTACAATTTTTGGCAACGGAAAGCAAGTTAGAGATGTTTTATATGTTGAGGACTTAATTAAGGCATTTCATGCGTTTGCAAAATCTGAATTGAAATCAGGAGTTTTTAATATCGGAGGAGGACCGAATAATACAATATCGCTTCTTGAATTTATTGACATAGTAGAAAAGAAGACTGGAAAACCTATGGATTTGAATTTTGGAGAATGGAGACCATCAGATCAAAAAGTGTATATTTCGGATGTATCTAAAGTTACAAAAGCGCTGAAATGGCATACCAAAATTTCAGTAAAAGAAGGCGTTGATAAACTCATAAAGTGGACAAGAGACAATCTTCACTTTTTCAACTAACGCCATGATTAAGGAAAAATTTTTGAAAAGCATAATAATTACAACTGTAGCAGTACTGGTTATCATAATTTCCGCAGATAGACTGCTTAAGCTGTATGAAAACCATGTTGCGCGCCAGGATATTCAGAAACAATGCGCTCTAAATCCTGGTATAAGCGCTAAACAGCAGGTGGATTATAACCGTGCAACGCAATTCCGCCTGGAACCTTATACTGTTTTCGGTTTAAAGCCGAATTTTAAATCCGATACGGTAAATATCAACTCATTAGGATTAAGAGGAGAAGGGATTCAGAAAGAAAGGGATGATTGTTATAGAATAGTTGTTCTTGGAGGATCAGCTGTTTTTGGCGGTTCAGTATCTGACGATAATCATACCTTTTGCAAATTGCTTGAGAAGCAAATAAAACGTGAAGCAAACGCTAACGTAGAGGTGATAAATGCAGGCATCCCGGCATTTATTTCCATGCAGGAGTTAATCCTTTTTGAAGATAAGATAATAGAGTTAAAACCTGATCTTGTTATCGTGTTTGACGGTTTTAATGATGCGCTGACAATTTTAAAGAGAGAGAAAAGACCCAACTATCCGTGGTGGTTTTCCGAGATAGAAAAAATATATTATACTTCAATCTCGAGGCTTTTTATGGAAAAAAGATTAAGAAAATATAGGCCAACTAAGCATTTAATTAATTGGCTGGATAAAAGAAAGAATAAAGGCATTTTATATACTGTGGTGCCAGAGGCGGTTGATTTTTACAAAAGGAATTTAGACATGATTTGTCATCTTGCAGAATCATACAACATAGATGTATTATTGGTTTTCCAGCCAATGGCTATATATAAGAAAAACCTGACAGAAAATGAGAAAAAGATAATCCGCAATTTAGATAGCAATTATACAAAGGCGCTTAGCGAGATGTGCAATGCAGAAAAAGAAGCGATGGCTTATGTTGCGGCAAAAAACAATGTGTCTTTTGCGGACGGAGCATCTTTCTTTACGGGTATCCATCAGAATATTTTTATTGACGAGGTTCACTTTAATCAACTTGGTCATGAAATAACGGCCGAATCATTGTATGAAATATTATGCGACAAGTATAATCAAGGAGGACCGTGGACAAGAAAAATAAAATAATTATTACATATGCGACAGCAGGCATAGGCCACAAAAAGGCTTCCCTAGCGATAAAGGCCGCTTTGGAAAAGAAAAATATGGGAGTGGACATAAAAATTATCGATGTATTGGATTACACCAAGCCTTTTTTTAAGAGATCTTACCCGTACGTTTACCTGCTTTTAATTAATCGGCTTTCATTTCTGTGGGGTTTTTTCTATTACAGTCTGGATGTGAAATTGGTGAACTTTTTGTGCGCTCCGTTCAGGCGCTTAATGCATGTTATGAACAGCCCCAATCTAATAAAATATTTACTTGAAAACAAACCCGCAGTTGTGGTTTCTACGCATTTTATTATGCCTGATATATGCGCTTATGTCGCTAAGAAATACAAACTGAAAACGACATTAATTCAGGTAGTTACCGATTACAGAGCTCACGCGTTTTGGATATCCGATGCCGTCAGCACATATATAGTAGCGCATGAGAACACGAAAAGAGACCTTGTAAGGAAATGGGGGATAAAAACTGAGAAGATAAAGATTATGGGTATTCCCGTAGAACCAAAGTTTTCCGTCAAGCATGACAAAGGTTTTTTTAGAAAAAAATTCAATATTTCTTCTGATTCGTTCGTCGTATCGCTTATAGGCGGCGGTTACGGTGTAGGCCCGTTTCTTAAGATCTTAGAGGCCTTAGATAGAACAACAGTGCCTTTGTCAGTTATAACGGTTTGCGGTCACAATAAAAAGCGCTATGATCAAGTAGCCGCCTTTAAAAAAAGAGACTCAATGCACATAATAAATTATACATACGTCAATAATGTTGATGAGATAATGGCTGTCTCAGATGTCTATATAGGTAAGGCCGGCGGCATCAGTACGACCGAGGCCCTTGCCATGGATTTACCAATGATATTCATAAGTCCCATTCCTGGTCAGGAAAGCAGAAATGCAAAACTCATCACGAGAAACGGCGCCGGTATCAGGGTAAAGAAGGTGAGCGAAATAACAAGGGTTGTCGAGAGTCTTAAGACTTCAGATATAAGAATGAATTTACTGAAAAAAGGCATAAAGAACGTAAGAAGAATAAACGCTGCATGCGACATTGCTGATTTCGTCATAGAGTGCGCCAAAAATACATGAGGAAGCATTAATGAAGCTATCCGTTTTAATGCCGGCACATAATGAAGAAGAAAACATAAAAGCTACCATAAACGAGCTTTATGGTGTTCTTGTTAAAAACAACATTGATAATGAAATTCTCGTAGTTAACGATAATAGTACCGATTCCACCGATGGCATATTGGGGGGGCTTAAGAAAGAAATCCCTACACTTAGAGTTATAACGAATAACTCTTTCAACGGTTATGGTTTTGCAGTACGGCTTGGACTACAGCATATCGAAGGGGATGCGGTGTGTGTCATGATGGCGGACGGTTCGGATTTTCCGGATGATGCAGTCAAGTATTTCAAAAAACTACATGAGGGATACGATTGTGTTTTTGGTTCACGTTTTATAAAGGGTTCAAAATTGATCGATTACCCTCTTCATAAATTAGTCTTAAACCGGTTGGGGAATTGGTTCATAAAACTTATGCTAAGGGTACCCCACAATGACATCACAAATGGCTTTAAATGCTATAAAAAAGAGGTCATAAAGGATATCGAGCCTTTGTTTTCAAATCATTTTAATCTAACGGTAGAGATGCCGCTTAAAGCCATTATGAGAGGCTACAGCTTTGCAACTATTCCTATAAAATGGGCGAATAGGGCTCACGGAATATCAAAGTTCAGAATAAAGGAAATGGGATCGAGATACCTCTTTATTATTTTTTATATTTTTCTAGAAAAACATTTATCAAGAGGAGATTATCTCAGAA
>JABMRN010000163.1 GCA_013202515.1 Candidatus Omnitrophota bacterium
AACGAATTAAAGAATTAAAAGCTGGCATGCAAAAAGATGACTTTGAGTTAGTTGTTGTGTTGGCAGATCCGTATGAATTTTCAGAAGCCAAGACCGAGGAATTGTATCGTAATCTTAAATCAGCCGGGTTTCCTTCAAAGGTTATTTTATCTGGGAAAAACACCATCGCCATAAATCGGAATTTAGGGATATGTCATTCTCAAGGTGACTTCATTATATTTTTGGATGATGATGTAAAATTAATCGGTCCTGTTATCGAAAAACTTGTTAAGGTTCTGGAAGATCGACCTGAGCTAGGGCTGGTAAGCGTTCCTTCATATGATTGGCGCAAAATGATACACAGGCCGGGTTCCTATCATCTGAAATATCGTGTCAATGACGAATTAATTTTAACCAACCGCGTTTCAGGTATGGTTATGGCTACAAGGACAGAACTTGCGAAGATTGCACCATTCCCTACCATTTGGCCTAATTTTGCAGAAGACGCTCAATTTTCTATGCAGATTAATAGATTAGGTTACCTCAATGCTTTTGTATGCCCGGCAGATACTTACGCAATCCATGAAAATAGAGGCGATAAGTTGACGGCAAATATACACACACTTGCAAATGTCTTGATCAACGAAGGAATGTCTTGTTATCTTGAGCCACTTGCCGCAAGTGAAGAATTGTGTAGAAACCTAACCATTACGAGAATGAAGCAATACGGAGGCACCCCGGCATCCTTAAGTTCTATAGAGAAGTTTTGGAAAGATTACAGGATTGGAATTGAAAACTTTCTGAATGGTGATAGCGAATCTTTAGACGAATTACTGCAGAATGCCTGCAAAAACGACTGGGCGAACGCGCGATATAAAAGCATTGAAGAAGCAGCAGAATATTTTAGAGAAAACAAGCGTCAAATAGTCGCATTTAAGAATGGTATGTATAAAAGGCTTAAATTCTCAGATCTCAATCCTTTTGCGGGGCCTTTTTCATATCAGAAAATAGATATTTCAAAAAACATATCCGCAATTGGCCGGAATATGATTAAAACCGCCAAAATACAAAAAGTATTAAAGAAAGCTGTTGGCAATCTTAAAAGAGTAATAAAGGCAATAAATAAGAACGCCGAGGTTGTAGAAATAAAGATAATGCCGAGCTCCTTTCCTAGGGGTTTGATGATAGACGACAGCGATTTTGATAATTTAGTCGTTTACATTAGAGGGATACAACAAGATCAGTTGCAAGAATTAAATTCATTGTTTTTGAAATGGCTCCAAACTCCCGGATTACGGCTAATCGATGATTACGAGAATCCACCCTTACTGATCCGCGTCGAAGATAAAGCGAATCAAGAATTAGCATATGGCATAAATGAAATGCCAATGGTTACAGTATACGATAAAGGCAGATTTAGCCCACGCAGTAAAGTTGCCGAAGAAGTCAACGGTTTAGCCTCCATGCTTTTTGAAAAAAATGTTGCGCGTATCAAAATAGCATTGTCAAGAGGCGAATTGGATGAAAAATGGGTACGATCGTTATTAAAGAATGACAACCCCGAGTCTTATTATCATCAAGAATTGATGGGCATTCTAAATAATATTGAAGGATTTAGATTGCCCCCATATGTTTTAAATGTTGTATCTACTCTTGACGAGCTATATCTGAAAGATAAATGGACATATGTTGTACCGCAAGGAGAAGAAAAGGTTTTTGAACAAGCGTTGATTGAGCTTTACGAAAAAGGATTAGTGCGATTTATTGATGGAAAACTTATGATTCTTTGGAGGATGATGGGTGCGCGTTGGACAGATAGCGTATGGAATCGCCGAAGGTTTGAAATTTATAGCGTAGATTCACATAATAATAATGCAGAGATCAATATGTTGGGCCCTATCGAAAAAAAGATAGTATCACAGATGTCATTAATTCCAGAAATAGAGTTATTAGAGTCTATGGCATCGCCCAATCCTTATATAGCCGAAAGAGCAATACGCCAGTCGATAGGGAGCAGGATAGCCTCGGCCGAAATGATTCAGGCGTACTTGTATAATTTAGGGAGAAAAGATATTCTTGTGAATGCTGCAGTAATTGAAGCAATAAAAGCCGATAAGGATTGTTGTGAGCAGGAATTAAAGGAAAAATTGAAAGAAGAAATATCGTCAAAAGGCCAGTTGAGCTACTTTAGCCCGGTCAGGAAAAGAACTTTACTTATAATAAATATCCTCTTCAATTTGGCACTTGCTAGGCCCGAGAAAACTGATGAATTGGTTGAATTCATATTCAAAACCGTAATATCGCAAAAAGACATTCCGGATAGAATCATTCAGGATGTCTTGAAAAGCTTAGGTACCGCTTACGGGAATATATCAAATCCTGAACTACGAGAAATGGTATATGGATTTTTCAGTGAATCCGCCCAAAGTCATATTGTAAGAAGAAAGAGAATTGCCCAAGATATGCTGAAAAAAGCGGACCAGATTAGGAGTGGATACGTGCTTGAGTCGGAAGATTCTTACGGAAACATGATTTTAGAAGCTACATCAGGTGAAAAGATTTCATATAAGAATTATTTTACAAAAGGAGTTTTTGAACCGCGAAATACTATACTAGCATCCGCCGTTAAAGGAAGAGAAGTAACGGTAATTGTAGACGAGGCTATCTACGAAGAATATCATGACAAAATTAGAAAATATCTTGAAACGCATCACATAAGCGGATATTCAATATACTGCGGAAAAGCCTCTGAACATAACAAAAATATCGATTCCGTTTTTGAAATTATTGATAGCGCTATGAAAGATGGACGGAATAGAAAAGCTATTTTTGTCGTTGTTGGAGGTGGCACATTAATGGACGTTGTGGGGTTAGTTGCCCAACTTTACAGAAGAAAGGTGGATTATATTAGGGTGCCTACGACATTACTTGGGATAATTGATGCAGGTATTGGAGTTAAAGTAGGAGTCAATTACAAGGGACACAAGAATTTTGTAGGGGCTTTTTATCCTCCATATGCGGTTGTGAGCGATGTCTCCTTTCTTAGAACTCTCGATCCAAGGCAAATGCGTTCAGGCATGGCCGAAATGCTAAAAATGGCTATAGTATCCGATAGAAGGCTTTTTGAAGATATCGAGAAATATGGCGATAAAATAATTAGAAATATTCCATTTGAAGAAAAAGACGAGATTATAAGAAGAGCCTCAATGGGCGAACTAAGGCATATTCAGCGCGATTTTTATGAAAGAGACCTAAGGCGAGAAGTGGATTTTGGTCATACATTTGCTCATTATATAGAAGACATCAGCGAATATTCTTTATTACACGGTGAAGCCGTGGCTTTGGATGTACTAATTACAAGTCATATCGCAATGCAAAGAGGCATCTTAAAGCCCGCTGTATTTGAAAGAATAGTAAAGGTAGTGCAGGGCCTTGGCTTGCCTTTATTCCATGAATCTCTCACATTGGAGAATATGGTGACTGGCGTCCAAAGAGCGAAAGAACACAAAGGTGGCAGGCTAATAGCTGTTATTCCCGAAGATATAGGTAAAGTTGTCTTTACCGAGGAAATATCTAAGGATGAAATTGAAGAAGCGCTAAAATACTTTAGGATGAAATCGGGCGAAAGTTCTGAACCCTACGGCCACCCCGCCTTTGCTTTCGAGAACATGCCCGAGGGCATCTTTACCTTAAAGCAATACGGCGAAAAAACCGGCGTTCCTCTTTCCACGGCAAGAAGGGATTTTAACGTGTTGGAAGAGTTGGGTCTTGTAACTATTCACAAGGGTTCGGGCAACAGGCCGAATGAAATAGAATCCAAGTTTCAAGAAGGAATCGATAAAGCAGAGATTTTAAATATATTGTCTCAATATAAAGATGTCAGGGATATTGCTAAAATCTCATACCTAATTCAAGAAACACTGAATAAGGGAATGAGGTTTTTTGATGTAAAGCAGGATAAAACAAATTTTCCATTGTTTGTTTACCTAGGGGGAGGCGGCCCCGGCGCTACTAGGATAACAAAGGAAGGATCTTTGCAAAGTGCTGAAGGCGAGAAAGGTTCTTTAGGAATAGGTTCAATTGTAACCACTTTTGATTACGGTGGTCATTCGCGAAAGATACAAGATTTTGTAAGAGAAAAAGAAGGAAAATATATTCCTTCTCCTGGTGATACAGCGGCTCTATTAAGCTGGCTGACTCCAGAAACATGGCAGCCCGGTCCAAACTCCAAAGAATCGCTTCAGAATGTTATCGATAAAGAGGCTAAGCTAAACTTTCTATTCAAAGAGCGCATAACAGGCGAAAATGTAATAGATACCTTCAGAGATAGATTTGCAACTATTGATAGGGACGTTGACATAAAAAAGTCTGCTGATTGGGAAAACTTTAAGGAAGAAATGTATGGGATAGCTAGGATTCTTGATGAGTATCTAGCCGAAATGAAAATAAAAAACGCAAGCGTTCAAAACTTGATGTTATTAGGTTGTATGGTCAAAATGAATTTTAATATATCATTGGCGTTACCCGAAGCGCAAAGGATATTAGGTATTAAAGGAGCAAAAATTATTCCTGTTAGTAGCCAAGAGTCTCAGCTTGTAGGGAGGTTTAGAAACGGAAGAGAGGTCTTTTCAGAAGATGCGATTGCTGAGAGAGACCACGGTGAGAGGTTTGAGCTATTTGCTTTCAGAAAGGAAAAATCTAACAAAAACGATGCTGAACAAGAAGCAGAAGATTGGCCAGTTGCACGTTCCGAAGCCTTGGATGCAATACAAAAAGCAAAAAGTGCTATTTTAACAGGTGCAAGCAGTATTTTTACAAGCGTTCTTCCTAACTTTTTAGTAAAAGATATTGCTTTAGCAGTTAGCGAGCGAGTAAACGAAGGCCTTCCCTCCATTTTGTTCGCAAACACAGCTTACGAGTTTGAAAGCTTACACCTAACACCAGTGCAAATTTTTGAGACATTTGAGCGCTCCATTGAGAATGTTCCGGGAAACAATGGTATAAAACTAGAAGATCTGTATACGCACGTTGTTCTGCCTAGAATTCCGGAATCAGTAAAGCAAGAGTTTTTGGCAGGGGCGAGAGAGGCAATATTCAAATATCTAAATCAAGAAGGCAATAGGAAGTTGCAGGCGGTTGCGTATGATATAAATGATTTAGATAGCATAAGAATGGCGCTGGAAAAAATGCGAAAAATTTTCATGAATAAAAACTATCAAACCGATGAAACAATAAAAGGGATAAGCGATGGGAAAATTAAGCCGGGCAAAATAGTACCTTTTCACTTCTACGATTACAGTCAAGAAGTGGAAGAGTATCTTAGGAGAAAAGGCATAAATGTTATCTGGCTTGACGGTCCCGAGGATTATTTTATTTGGGAGGGCAATGTTGTTCATAACACCAATTCGGTAATAAAGGTTACAAAAAGAATTTGTCATGAGACATCAACAATTGAAGCTACCTCTGGTGCGCTCATGTTAGATCTCGATAATACCTTCCTTAGAACCGAGGAAGGCTTAGAAGAGAGTCTTGATGAAAGGCCAACTTTAAAAAAACTAGTTTCTGAAATATTAAGACGAGGTGTTAAAGTGGGATTTTTTTCCGGAGTGCAGTATGAACAGACGGAAAACGAACCGGGTATTGAAAGACGCATAATAGATCATATTCCTCTTAAGTTGCGAAGAGGGATAACGGTTTATTCCAACTCAGGCGCAGAAGAGATAACATTTAATGTAGAAGGTGCCTCTAGCTCGAATTCAGAATATAATGAAAGGACAAAAATTTCTCCACATGAAAGAAAGGTCTTGGAGGGCATATTGGAAGAAGCCAAAAATAGGTACTTGAGAAGGGTTGGGCGAGATAGAAGGCGATATCATGATATTTATGGTGCGGAATTCTTTGATAAAGAACCTTATTCTCAATTTAAAGGTGGAAAAAGCGATGGGTCTGTATATCAAATAGAACTCGTATGGATTCCTTCCAGGAAAGCGATAAAAAACGCCGAACCCGGAAGCGAAGCAGAAACGATTTTACATTATGGACAGAAGGACGAAAGAGAAGTAGTCGTGAGTTTTATTCAGGCCAGAATTGATCAGGAAAAACAAAAAGGCGCGCTTCCAACCAATACCGATTACTTCGTAATTTCAGGAGGGTTTGCCACTATAGATATAAGCAAAACCAACAAAGCCGCAGCTGTAAAACATTATGTAAGATCCAATAGCCTAAACATGGATGAAGTGATTTATTTTGGAGACAGCTTTGGCATTGGAGGGAATGATAGACCTGTAAAATCAATAAATAATTTATTAGCTGTAAATGTAGGTGAAGAGATCGATATTCCCGGACTTGTTAATCTCGGTGAGGGTGTAATTAGCACAGAAAAATGTCTGGCACAGATAGCGGAAATATTGGAGTCTTTGGCTAAAAAGAAAAATTTTAAATCAGCAGTTGGTATATTTAAAAAACAGATAACAGAGAATTCTTATGACGCAGAACATGCAGCTGTTTTGCTATTTGACTTGCTTCATTCCTCACTTCAGGAAAACCGAACTTATGAAATAAAATATGATATCTCAAGACTTTCTTCTTCCCAGATAGAGCTTGTAGAGACCTACATAGATCGATTGAGAAAAATGTCCGGCCATTCTTGTACGATCAATTCTGTAGGATTTTCAAGTAAAAGAACAAAGAAAAAAAGGCCTCTTATAGAGGTGTCGTGCATGGGTGAGAATTTCGCAGGAAAAGGGCGAGTCGATATAAAAGGAAATACAGAAGGCTATCTCTTAAGGCTTGTCGGAATGATGAATATGGCTTTTGCGACATCCAATATTCCAAGTAATGCGACAGATGAGGAAATGAATACAAAATACGGCCCGATACTAGGATTTATACAGCGTCAGTATAAAGACATTTTCGGCGCAGAACTCGTCCTGCCTAAATCAGCAGAAGATATCCTAAAAGTTATACAGTATATTTCCAGAACCCTCCCGAGAGCATATAAAATGCCTACTGATAAGATCGATGAATATAACCGTCTCGCCATAAAAGCACTTATATCGGCGTAAGAAATATCCCCGCACCAAAAAGCATGCACCAAAATCCTTCTTTACATAATCCAAAAGATTTGATATATTGATGATGTAAAAAGTCACAAATTAGTCACAAGCAAAAAAGTGCTTTTTCTTACGATTACGTAACACATTCTGAATAAAGAAGTTATATTTCGGGGCCATAGCTCAATTGGTTAGAGCATCTGACTCATAATCAGAGGGTTCATGG
>JABMRN010000164.1 GCA_013202515.1 Candidatus Omnitrophota bacterium
GGATTAAGAAATACGTCGGTGCCTATGCCGCAGCCATGAAAGGACTGGACGCGGTAATTTTTACGGCAGGAATCGGAGAAAACGTACCAGCCATAAAAAATATTGTAGCAAAAGACCTAAGGCCTATTTTTGGAAGAAGGGTAAAATTCCTTATTGTGCCAACTAATGAAGAATTGTTGATAGCGCGTGATACCTTTAGGCTGATAGCAAAGAAATATATTTCAAAAGGAGATAAATAATGGCGAATCCAAAACGTAGACATTCAAGAGAAAGAGGAAGGCTGCGCCGGACTCATTATAAGGTGAAGGTAAGAAATCTCTCCACCTGTCCGCAGTGTAGCGGCCTCAAGCTTCCGCACAAGGTGTGCCCCCATTGCGGTTATTACAAGGGCAGGCAGATTATAGAGATAAAGACTGCGGAAGAAAAGAAAAAAGAACGCGAGAAAAAGAGGAAGGGTTAAATAAAAGCGATGCAAAACAAAAAAGTACGCATAGCAATAGATGCGATGGGCGGGGATAGGGCACCGAGAGTAATCGTTGAGGGTGCGCTTATGGCCGCAGAGGAATTCGATTACAAGCTGGATTTAGTCGGTGATACGAGAAAGATCGAAAAGTTTTTAAACGTTTATGATTACCCGAAAGACAAGATTTCCGTTGTTCATGCAAGTGAAGTGGTAAAGATGGGAGAGCCGGCAGCTGCATCTTTCCGGAGAAAAAAAGATTCTTCGATTGCGGTCGGCATGAGGCTTCTAAGAGATAAAAAGACCGATATTTTTATTAGCGCTGGAAATACCGGTGCAGTCGTAACCGCTGCTGCCCTTACCCTAAAAACCCTGCCGCATATCGAGAGACCTGGAATTGCCATAGTTTTTCCTTCCTTAAAAGAGCCGATACTAATAATTGATATGGGCGCTAATATTGACGCAAAGCCTGTTCACCTTTTTCAATATGCAGTAATGGGATGGGCCTATATACGTTATATTTTGCATAGAGAGAATCCATCCATAGGTCTTTTGAATATCGGCGAAGAAGAATCTAAGGGGACTAGCTTTATAAAAGAGGCAAGGGACATCCTTAAGAAGAGCTCTCTTAATTTCGTCGGTAACATTGAGGCACGCGACGTGTTCAGAGGCAAGGTGGATGTTGTTGTTTGTGACGGTTTTATAGGTAATATCGTTCTTAAGATAACCGAAAGTTTTGCTCACGTAACAACCGAATTATTAAAAAGGGAGTTGAACAGAAGGCTGCTGCCGAAGATAGGGGCAATTTTAAGTTTACCCGCATACAGGGCGATAAGGAAAAAGATTGATTATACCGAATATGGTGGTGCGCCTTTATTGGGAGTGGATGGAGCGGTTTTGATATCGCATGGTTCTTCGAATGCGGTAGCCATAAAAAGCGCCGTGCGTGTTGCCGGCGAATATGTTAAACACAGGGTTAATGAACATATAGTGGAGAGGCTTGAAGAATGCATGAAGAAAATAGGCAAGATATGAACCAGGAGAAAAAAGTAGGAATAATAGGTTTAGGAAAATATTTACCAGATAACGTCATGACGAATAAAGATCTTGAAAATATGGTCGATACTACGGATGAATGGATTACGCAGCGAACAGGTATAAAAGAAAGACGTATTGCCGGTACAGATGAGGCAACCAGTGACATGGCTTTGGCGGCAGCTGAAAGCGCACTTAAAAATGCAAAATTAAAAGCAACCGATTTGGATTTAATTATTATTGCAACCATTACCCCTGATATGTTTTTTCCCTCAACAGCTTGTATCGTTCAGCAGCGTCTAGGGGTTGAGAAAATACCAGCATTTGATATAAACGTTGCCTGTTCCGGATTTATATACGGCATAGCAATTGCTTATCAATTTATTAAAACAGGATCTTGCAAGCATGTGCTTGTTGTCGGTGCAGAAAAAATGTCCAGCGTAACCGATTGGACAGACAGATCAACCTGTGTTCTCATGGGAGACGGGGCCGGGGCAGCTGTTTTAGGCGAAGTTAAAGAAGGCGGTATACTTTCGGTATATCTTGGTGCCGACGGCTCAAAGGGAGATTTACTTAAAATGCCTGCAGGTGGTTCAAGGATGCCGGCAAGCATAAAGAGCGTTGAAGGTAAACTTCATTATCTAAAGATGGAAGGCAATGAACTCTTCCGTCACGCGGTAAGGATAATGGCAGACGCCGCTCTTAAAGCAACCGAACCGTTAGGATTAAAAGGAGATGATATAGATCTGGTAATACCTCATCAGGCTAATATAAGAATTTTAAATGCAGTTGCTAAAAGAATGGGCATAGACCCTGAGAAAAAACTTTATCTAAATATCAAAAAATACGGTAACATGTCAGCAGCTTCAAGCGCAGTTGCATTGGCTGAGGCAGTGGAAGAAGGAAGGATAAAGAAGGGTAATGTAATTCTTCTTGATGCATTTGGTGCAGGGCTAACTTGGGGAGCAATAGTAATTAAATGGTAGAGGGAGAGCAAAAGATAACGCAGGATGTTGCATATATTTTTCCCGGACAAGGTGCTCAATATGTTGGAATGGGCAAAGATCTTTATGATGCCTATCCTGTATGCAAAGAGATATTTGATAAGGCTAATCAAATACTTAAGTTCGATTTAACTAAACTTTGTTTTGAAGGACCCAAAGAAGATTTAACCATAACTTCTAATTCGCAAGTAGCCATTCTGACTCATTCTATTGCAGCACTTAAAGCCTTAGAAACAAATCCGCTACCCGATTTACAATATATCCCCAAATTTGCACTTGGATTAAGTCTAGGTGAATATTCTGCTCTTATTGCTTCCGGATGTCTTTCTTTTGAAGAAGGGCTTCGTCTTGTCAGGAAAAGAGGCGAATTCATGGACATGGCAGCAAAGAAGAATCCCGGAAAGATGGTATCTATTATAGGTATGTCTGTTCAGGATGTAGAGGGGCTTTGTAAAGGTATAGGCAGCTGTGAAATAGCAAACATCAACTGTCCTGGGCAGGTGGTAGTATCAGGAAAAGCCACTAATATTGAGCTATTGGCGGGGCTTGCTAAGGATAAAGGGGCAAAGAGGGCTATTCTTCTAGATGTGAGCGGGGCATTTCATTCAGACCTCATGACTCCAGCAAAGGATAAGCTCGAAAAAGAGATCGAAAACGTTGAATTTAAGGCACCTATATACCCTATAATAAGCAATGTGACTGCCAAACCTACCCAAGATCCAACAGAAATCAAGCAGAATCTTATAAAACAGGTCAATTCAAGGACCCTTTTCGAGGCTTCCATCAGATATGTTATGGATCAGGGCATAAAAACATATATTGAAGCAGGTCCCGGGACAGTTCTAAAGGGGCTTCTTAGAAAAATCGACAAGTCATTACAAGTCATTAACATAGAAAAGGCAGAACATCTAAAGCCTCTCCAGCAGGAACCCCAAGCTTAAGCCTTATTTTTCATCCCTTCGATATTTTCACTTTCTCCTATTGACAAAATCACCAATCTTCTGTATACTATATGTCTCGTCACAACAACGTGTAATAGTGTGTAACTTTACATATTAATCCATATAATTTCGTATTAATACGTATCAATACGTATTAATATTGAAAATTTTTTTTCTAGAAAGGATGAACAAAGCAATGCAAGAAATTAGAAAACCAAGCCTTATGACGGTCGAGGAGCTCGCTAAGTACCTTAGGATGAAAAGGGTCACTATTTACAAGCATGCTCAGGGAGGCAAGTTACCCGGCTTTAAGGTAGGTTCTACCTGGCGTTTCAAGAAGGCTACGATAGATCGCTGGATTGAAGCGCAGGAAAAGAAAAATAACGACTAAATTTAGCTCCATATAGCACAATATCATATATAAAGGCAATGGAGAAAAGAATAGCTATAACAGGAATAGGTGTATTAGCCTCAACCGGCATTGGTAAAGATGCCTTTTGGAAGGGTTTAAAAGACGGAAAATCAGGCATGAGGCCTGTTTCGCTCTTTGATACGTCAAATTTAGGAAGTAAACTTGCTGGAGAGATAGTAAATTTCGACCCAAAGGCTATTTTAGGTCAGAAGGGCTTACGAAACCTGGACAGGACCACGCTTCTTGTTATGTGTGCTTCTAAGCTAGCATTAGATGATGCTGGGCTCCCAAGCCCGGTTCCAGAAGAAGAAACGGATTATTTTGGGGTTACGCTGGGGTCAACGATGGGTAGTATCTGGTCAATAAGCGAGTTTGATAAGACGGCATTACGGGACGGGCCAAGGTCAGTTAACCCAGCACTTTTTCCCAATACAGTTATAAATTCACCAGCAAGCCATATTTCGATAAAGTTTAACATAAAGGGGTTTAATACAACGATTTCAACAGGATTTTGTTCAAGCATAGATGCAATATATTATGCAATGAATATGATCAACCTTTATGAGTATCATACTGTTTTAGTAGGTGGGGTTGAAGAGCTTTGCGAGAGACTTATAAGGGTTTTCATAAGATAGGCCATTTGGCGGGTTCAAGGCCAGGAAAAGAAGAGACTAACTGCCCTTTCGACAAACGAAGAAACGGCATAATGTTCGGAGAGGGTGTTTCAATCTTTATATTGGAGGACATGGACCATGCAAAAGAAAGATCCGCAAAAATATATGCTGAAGTCCTTGGCTATGGCACATCGTTCGATCCGAAGTCAAAGAACATATATAGTCCGAAGGCACAAGGTGCTTCGGAAGCTATTCAAAATGCACTTGAAGATGCGAAGGTATCTACGGCCGAAATAGATTATATTTCGGCAAGTGCGAATTCAACGCTGGATTGCGATGTTATGGAGACAAGAGCAGTGAAGAATATTTTTGGAGATAGAGCAAAAGACATACCGTTGAGTAGTATTAAGTCTATGGTAGGGGAGTCATTTTCGGCTTCTGGAGCACTTAATCTAGCTGCTGGAGTAGGAGCAATTTATGAAAGCTTTTTACCGCCAACGCTTAATTATGAAGTTCCTGATAAAAGATGTGATCTCGATTGTGTGCCAAATAAAATGCGTGAGAAAAAAATAAGTAAAGTACTTGTAAACTCATTTAGTCCAACGGGAAATAATTCATGCTTAACAATAGGAGAGGTTGAATAAATGTTATTGAAGGATAAAGTAGCTATAGTTACTGGTGGATCAAGAGGAATAGGTAAAGCTATTGTGAAGGAGTTTGCAGATCAGGGCGCACATGTTGCTTTTAATTTTCTAAAGAGCGAATCACAGTCTTTAGAATTAAAGAAGGAAATTGAGGCAAAGGGAAGAAAGGCGTTGATCTTTAAACAGGATGTAAAAGACTATAACGCTATTAAAGTTATGGTAGAAGGCGTACGGAGCGAATTAGGAACCGTAGATATTATTGTGAATAATGCGGGGATACTAAGGGATAAGGCGCTTATGTTAATGGAAGAGCAGGATTGGGAAGATGTTATAGCTACGAATCTATCAGGTGCCTTTAATCTCATAA
>JABMRN010000165.1 GCA_013202515.1 Candidatus Omnitrophota bacterium
GTGCAAACGGTCGTAAATTGCAAAAGCAAAAATACCGTTTAATTTTTTCACGAGATCCTTTCCCAGATGTCCATATAGTTTGAGAATAACCTCGGTATCCGATTTCGTCTGCCAATCAATACCCTTATAAGATTCTTTGAGCTCCCTATAGTTATAGATTTCGCCGTTACAAACAATGGCATTTCCGCTATGCGATTCGATCATTGGTTGTTTTGCTTCTTCATCAAGATCAATAATTGCAAGTCTGTTATGAACCAGAAAAAGGCTCTTATTTTGTACCAAAGAAACTCGGTAATATGAGACACCGTCTGGCCCGCGGTGACAAAGCGTTCTACAAAGATCTGCTTCCATCTTTTTCGCTATTCTATTTTCAGATACTATACACATAAATCCGCACATAAATATATCTCTAATTTAGCTTTTGACCTATCCACTCTGGGTACCCCAAAGGTAGATGCTTATAAGATAGCGTTAGATATCTTTCTTTAAATGGCCAGTTGAAAAATCCAAAATCATCATATCCATCGATATCCGCATACAGCCTATTTACTGAATAAAAATAACCTCTTTTTTTAAGGATTCTTTCGATATGCCTTAAATAAAAAGTGCCATATTCTTTGGACATCTCACCTAATGACATTGTGTTAATGACAAGTTGTGTGCTTTGTGTCGGGATCTTCTCCATGCACCACGGTGGAAGAATAATAATATCGTAAATATCAAATGCTTCCTTGAGCTGGTCCAATTCGATTATATCTTGGAGAAAAGCTATTTTCTTATCTGGGAAACAATACGACAAAAAATAACTTGCGAGACAAGCCACTTCAGGCAACTCCACCATAACATAACAGTTTCCAGACAAGTACACATTTAGCAACCGCAAAAGACTGCCATATCCTCCTCCTATTTCAACTACAATATTTTTTTCCCGTTTAACAAAGTCGACATTCTTTAATATTCCCTGCAAATAGATTGCGTTTGTAAGCAATCTATACGATAACCGCTTCCCTCTATATACAGGGCAGAGATTATTGCCTGCATAACTTTCGCTTAACGAAGCTAAAGTTTCATTCTTAACGATTTGAGCGAATCTATGATATTCCAAAACCAAATCAATTGCGTTTAGGTAAGATTTTACATAACCGATATCTTTATTAACAACCCACAACTGGTCAGTTATTATCTGCGCATCAGCGCTTCTCAGACATCTAAAATTCATAAGATATTCTTTTCTAAGCTTTCCGCTATCCTCGAAGAGATATTTCTGAAACTCTTCCGACATTTTCGTCCACCACTTCGACATCAGCATTTGATTAGGGTCATACTTGCACGCTAACTGATAGGCCCTCTCTATCCTATTATAAACAGATTCATCAACAACATTATGAGATATTTCAACAAAAGGTGATTTTGGCCAAAGCATATCTATTGCACCGGCTTTATACATATCGTTAAAATCTGTTTCATCAAAAAACTCTAGTCTAATACTTTTAATAAAAATAACGCCTTTACTTATAAGCGCTATTATTTCCTTCACTGCAAATAATAATCTACCTAAGTAGTTATAAAAAAGTGCGACTTTCGGGCGTTGTTTGTTACTATAATGACGTAACAATTCCTGCGAAGAACTTTGAAGAAAAATTTTATCAAACAATTGTTTGATAAATGTTCTTAAAAAAACTGTCCTCTTACTAAGCCATGCCACGATATAAAAAGCTCCTTAACTATGAATGATTTTGACTTATATATGCATCAGTACTTTTTAAGTAAAACTCTTAAAACTATACCTTTATCATTTTTTATCGCATCATTTATAGAAAGAAAATAAAAATAAGGCAATATGTTATCATGGCCTGATATTTTTCTTTCTAAGAACGAAGTTGCGTTTAGAAAAAAACGGCTATATTGATTAGTGAGAATTTTTTTGATAACTTTATTCTCTTTCCCGAATGATTCCATTTTTATCAAAGATAAACCGGTTTTTTTTGAAATAATTTTGAAAGACTCTTTTGAAAAGAAACTCGTATGATTAGATGTTCTAAGGCAATTGATTTCTTTTTTTCTTACATCATCATAAGGTACTTCAATAAAAACAAATCCATCCTTATCTAAATAGGGAATTACCTCTTCTTTCAAAAATGCTAATGGTTCAGGGTAATGCTCAAGAACATGAAACATCGCTATCAATGAAAATTTGTTATTTTCTATCTTTTTGGAACATTTAATATTCCTTGAATTCATATATCCAATACATGCTTCATCTGTTTCGGTAGCATACAAATTGTGGAAACCAAAAACTTTTCTCACCAGTTGTAAAAAAGCTCCGTTATACGCGCCAACTTCGAGCATTTTACTATCTCTTCTGCTTTTGGAGAAAATATCTCTTATGAACTCGATTCTGTTCATTGCCCTCTTTTTAAAGTAAATATTATTCTCGACAAGCTTTCCCTGCCAGTAATTGATGTTATCATAATAATGGCTAAGGATTATATCATTAGTAAGTAGCGGATAACGAAATCCGAATCCGCACTTAGCGCATTCTTTTATGGATAAAAAGGGTTTTACATTATCCATATATGCACTTCTGCCGATTTCTCTTGCGTTTATAGAACGCTTACATTCGCATATAGGGCAGTAATAATTTTCAATTTCTGTCTTCTGTATCATAACATTCATCTGATAAAATCGCGTCCTGCCTTTGCAAAATAGTACCCGTTACAATAATTGTTCGTTCCTATAGATGCTAATTCGTGTACATATTGTAGCTCTTCGCTACCTTTGCCGCCTGATAAAATATCCGTTATCGCTCGGCGATATATATTTCCTATCTTTTTTCGGTATAAATTATCTTTGTGTCTAGCTTCAATGCGAAATACCCTGTAGCCCTTTTTTAAAATCTCTTTCATATGGTTAATCATAGAAAGGTCTTTTCCGCTTTCTATCACTCTGCCGGCATTACTCAATAAAATTTCATCGTGTTGTAAAAAATAATTGTCGTAGCAAGCCCCGGCACACGTTTTTGCAAATGATATGTCGCTAGCCTGAATAAGGCATCCTTCCGAGTAGCCAAGCGGTAAAGGACCATGAATTTGAAGCTCTACCTCAAGCCTTGATTCGTCCTTAATTCTATCTATCTCTTCAAGTGTAAGCTCCCAATTGGGCAAAATGCGAACTCCGTTATAGCTATGCAATATATCGGTGGAAGCTGGATTAAATGCTTTAACAAAACCGTTTATGTGTATTTTCACATTTTTAAAAACTCTAAAAACCAGATATAGGCATCCAAGATCGAGCACTTCTACAGCATCAATACCGTTATCTATAGCAACTCTTATTATCTCCCTTATGCGGATCATATCATCCGTTTTAGGCGTAAGATAACTACTAAGATAAACTTTTTTACCTACTGACTTCAGCATCTTTATCGCCTTGAACAGGTCTTGTTTCTCCTCAAGAAGATTGCCGGTCAACAACGGGCAATATGGGTCTCCCAAGTAAACTCCGTCATAAACATCAAGCCAATCTCCAGTGATATCTTTGAGACGGCTTACTGTAGTATTTATTTCAAAACTATCGTACATATAACGCTCGTTTGTCATATTCTTATCTCATACCAGCCCGCCCAAGAAGCATATCTGTCCTACTGTTCTGGGCTGCCAATCTTATATCTTCTATTTTGCGTTCTCGAGCCTTTAAGTCATCTTTAATACTAAATTTTTCTCCCAACATGAATATTTGATCCAATGCTTCCCTATACAGTCTTGTTATCTCTATAACGGTCTCGGCATTATATCCTCGGCCCTGCACTTTAAAATAACTGGCACCCGCTTTAATGTAATCTAACAGTCGCTCGAGTCTGTAGAAATGATACACTGCCCCATTGAAATAGTCCTCGCGCAGTACGTTATATTTATTGTCGCATAACTTCCATGGACGTTGGCAAATCCTAAAACAACTACCCCCGCGATTAAGGCTCCCTAGAAAATAGTAATCATTTTTACTAGAAATATTGCATTTTTTTGAATGAAGATAGGTAGATATCCAACAGTGGCCGCATTGATTGTAATCAAAACAGCCGTGAGCAAATACCTCAATATTGATGTCAACAGATTCCTTGATTTTTCTGACATCATCCGCAGAAGCATTAATCATAGCGACAATCTGCGTGCAGCCTATATCTTTATAAAATCTTGCAGCCTCAGCATTCGATATCGCACAGGATACGCTTGCACACAAGTTGGTATTGTAAAATTCCGAACTAAGGGCCTTAATTACGGCTAAATCGGTTGCAATAATTGTAGAAGCCCCCCACTTAATATAACGTTCTGCCTTCTTTAATATAAGAGCAATGGTTGAGGGCTGATAGTGTATATTGAGCGCGATGTGAATTTCTTTCCCGTGGGCGTTAGCATAATCAATACATCTCTTTATGGCTTCATCGTCTAATTCGCATTCGGATGACCGCCTGCTTAAATTCTTGGGTCCTATATATACACCATCAGCCCCGTTTTCAAAAGCTGAATAAACTATTTCCTCTTTTCCTGCCGGAATAAGGAGTTTTACCATTTTGTTATTTCCTTTACCTTTGAAACTAAACGTTCGGCAGCATCTTCTAGGTGAAAAATTCTTACCATTTTTTCAATATCCACTTTTAGCGGATTTTTTAGAGCGTGTTTAAGTTCAATTATACTGTCAACTTCCCTGCTTAGTCCCAAGAGTGCAAGAGGATAACCTTTCATCATATCGTAAGCCTTAGCCATCAGCACTCTTGGTTTTACGTTTATTGTGGGTACCGAAAAGAGGCACGACTTAAGGCCAGCTACTGACGTATGCGTAACTGAGAAATTGATTTCAGGATATAACTCCTCTGGTGCTTTGGAAGCAATGCTAACATTGCACTCAAATTGTTTTAAATATCGTGAATAATCGCTTTCGTCCCTTGGATGCTTCTTGATAAATAATTTATCCTTCGGCTTTAGACTTTGTCCAAGCCATTTGATAACTTCTTGCGTATTTACACCCAGCTGGGTAAAATAACAAACGCGCATTTCATTAAATATTTCTCTTTCTAATTTCCGAAGAGACTTATAATTTTCTTCAAGTCCCGGATGTCCTGAAACGTAAAAATTCTTGTGAGATGGATAAAACTTTCTACCTATCTTTCTGCTTAGGTCGTCAATCAATAAAAAACAATCAGGTGCATTCGGTAAAACCGGCCACGACCCCCAACTGTCAATAAACTGTGCTGTTTTAATGCCTAACTCTGCAGCATAGGTCAAAACATCTTTTTCAATGTATGACATATTTCCTTCAAAATCACCGACAGATCCCAATAATGCAAGATTAGGGCTTTCGTCTTTAAGCCAAGCGGTAAACTTGTCTCTACTTTCAAACCTAGCAGCAAAATCAACTGTTTCTGGAAAAGAACTTTTAAACACTTTCAGGCTTCCGCCAACACCTCTATAAATACTATTATCTTTCGGCATGCCAATAACCATGCAATCATACTTGTGTCGCAAACTCTTAATTGCCGGCACCAAGGCTTGGGCTGGACCTGGAAGTGATGCAACTATAATTATTTTCATTCTGCTCATTTATCTACCGTGTACTACATTGAAATTCTGCTAAAAATAGATCATCTTCTGTATCTATATCTAACGCTTCTCTTTTTGAAATTTCGTATCCAATAAAATTATTGCTATCATATGTTCTTATTTTGCCCGACTTGCGTGTTTTTACAAAATAATCTGTGCGGGTTATTCTGCAGGCGGGACTGCCCTCCCATACCTTAGGCCATTCCTGTTTGCGTTCGAGGTCATTTATAGTTTTTCCATCGATCGATATAACCCCATCACCAAACTTACCATTTTGCTGTTCTCGGACAATCGAGAAAGGATGCGTGGCCGGAACTGTTACGGTAACTATAGAATTAATATCGGGGCATTGTTTAAGTTTTTTAAGCATCTCTTTGATTGTCTCCGAAGTCCTGAAAGGATTCGTAGGAGGACACAGTAAAACGAATTCCGGAATCCAATTTTCGTTATTTTTGAACCAATCCAGCACGTGGTAAATCACTGAAAGTGACGATGCAGTAGAACTTGCTAATTCTGCTGGCCTTGTAAACGGCACCTCAGCCCCGCACGAACGAGCAATAGAAGCAATTTCGGCTGAATTAGTTGATACTACGACCCGTCCTGATATACTCTTAAGGGCGCTCTCAATCGTATGCTGAACTAAAGGCTTTCCCCCTAAGAGCCTAATATTCTTATCCTTAACCCTTGTAGAGCCGCCTCTTGCTGGAATAAGAATCAGATTATTTTGTATGATAAAGTTTCTCTTAACATTCTTCCATTGAATGGAGCCCACATAAGGGAAATCGTTTTTGCCATTTCACTCGATATGTTTCGTGGAACAAGATCGCCAATGTAGGACTCGTCAATAATCGTTGCAAACTCATCCTTCCATATAGAGCTTTTATGCTTCATTAAATAATTCGTAAAAATATATGCCGTACAGTTGAAATATAACCCTTCAAATAGTACTGTCGAAGTTCCGGTAAGCATAACATGGCATCTCATTAAAAGTTTATAAGTGCTCTCAGTGCTAATTTTAACTTTATCCGGATATTTGGCAGAAAAATCATGCCACATCTTAATATAATACGCTGTTTCTCTGGGGTGACATTTCACAATAAAACATTTATTCTTGGCATAAGCACTTCTATCTATATAATTATGTAAAAAATTCATAAATTGTTCATTGCTACCTGTTTGAGCAGCAACTAAAATACAATTTTTATTCTTTTCCGCATCCTTCATAATTGAAAGGTTCGGATGGCCGATAACTTTAATATTTTCTTTAGCATAAAACCCATTTAGAACAAGGGCATCCTCCCAATATTTTCCATACCAAAGATATTTATCGGGAATAACCATTTTTGCTTTCAACGGATGAAGGCAACGACTATAACTATATCCCGGCTGTTCAGGAAAGGAATAGCCATGCTGATATTCAAAAACAGGCACCTTCATTTTTTTTAAAACTAGTGTCTCCGCTTCATTTCCATAGGATGCTATTAAATAAAGAAAATGGCTTGGCCTAATTAAGCCATAAAATATGTAATACAAAAAGAAACCTGCCGCTAATGTAGAGATGGTTTTTTCAGCATTTTTGCACCCAATTCCTATTTCCTTAAAAAATTTGGCTCTTCTTAGCGCATATACTTTGGCAATCGACAAAAAATATAAGACCTTGCCTAAATATGGTGTTAATCTTGCCACAATATTTATCGGTAAATCGATATGCGGTATTATTTTTCTGTTCCGATAGTATTCAACCTCCCGATAACCTACATCCCCCACTACCAGTACA
>JABMRN010000166.1 GCA_013202515.1 Candidatus Omnitrophota bacterium
ACTATGGGCAGTATAAATGCACCTATGTAATAGATGCCTACAATAAGAAAAATTATCCCTGTAATCTTTCTTGTATAGAACTCAAGCCTGCTTAACTTATGGAACCAATGAGAGATAGATAAAACTCCCAGTGCAATACAAATAGCCAAAATAATCACGGGCAAGCCCGTGCCTATTCCATAAAAAAATGGCAAAATAATACCATACTTATAGTTCACAGAAAGTGGTATCAGACTTCCAAAAAACAATGCTGCAGAAATCGGACAAAATGATAACGCAAACATAATTCCAAGCAGAAAAGCTCCACCTATTCCAGATTCTGCCATCTTCTTTTGTCTGTCCTGTGAAAAAGATAAAGATGGAATTTTAATTTTTATAACACCCAACAAAAAAAGACCTACTAATATTAAAATGGGCCCTAATATTCTACCCATATATTTTTGCAAAAAATTTGCTGTGGCCGGAACGCTGACTAATGAAGCAACGATTATCCCTCCCAAAACAGCATATGTCACCATGCGTCCAACTGTATAGGCAATTCCTGCCATAATTACAGATTTCGGATGCATTACACGTTTAGAGAGGAATGATATCGCCGCAATATTCGCAGCCAGCGGACACGGGCTTATTGAAGTAAGGATACCAAACCACAAAGCCGATATTACTGCAATCATCTATCTTCTCCTATTAACTCATTAAGAAATTCTTTTATTTCTTTTTTTTCATAATCTTCGAATTTGGATTTATTCCCCAGATATTCCCAGACTTTTGTAAGATTCTTATATCTGACTTCTTTTCCGGCCTTAACCAAAGAGAGGACTACCGACCTTGTATATAATTCATAATCTTTAACAAAATGAGCGTTTTCTTTTTGCTCAACATTTATGGTTTTATAAGCAATAGTCCCAGCTTGAATTTCTTTATTAAAATATTTTTCTACTGTTTCTTTTGTATAATTTTCAATTTTATGGCAACTACTGCATCTAGAGTTCCCGTGAAAATAGTATACAGCAAGATGGTCTCCTGAAGTATCTTCTCCCTTGATATCTGCCGCCCCAACAGCCAGCCCGATACCAAAGACAAAAACGGACAAAAAGACCAATAAGATCTTCAGCTTCATTGGCTCTCCTTTATCCACTTTTTTACTTCATCAACTTTTGGAACTTTTCCTGAAGATTTAAGTTTTCCGTTTATACTTAATCCGGGTGGCATCATAACCCCTGCATCAACTATTTTTCCCATATCCTTCACCTTTTCTACTTCTGCATCGATATTCAGCTCTGAAAGAGCTTCCTTTACCACTATTTCAACCTGCTCACATTTAGGGCAACCTGGCCCAAAAACTTCAATCTTCATATCTCCTCCTGCTTTATCCTAAAAATGTTGGCATAATAAACCAAAAAACAAGCCCTGCAATAACACCGCATATCCACATAAGTGTCGCATACACAATAGGCACTTTAGGGCTTACTATCCTACAAACCCCTAGTATTGATGGCAAACTTAAAGCTGGACCTGTCAACAAATGTGCCATTGCAGGCCCTGTGCCCATTCCCGATTCTAAAAGCCCCCTTATTAACGGGGCCTCAACAAGGCTCGGGGCATACATCAAAACTCCTATCGCTGAAGCTAACATAATAGGCAAAAGTCCCACCCCGAGATATTTCACTAAGAAGGCTGGGGGTAAAAACGCCTTTATTAAACCAGCTAAAACAACTCCCATCAATATAAGTGGGAGAACTAATTTCACAAACTCCCAGGAATAGCGGAACATGTTCAGGATCCTGCCAGCATAACTGACATTGTTTTCCTGGCCTTCGCAGGAACAGGTTGCCATTTGAATGGTTTCAGGAGGAGCGATCTTCTTTTTCAATACCCTTTCGGTAATGTATCCCACTGAAATACCTGCCCCTACCGCAAAAATTATTCTTACAACAGCAAACTGCCAACCTAAAAGTGCTATTGTCAATAAAACAGCTGCGGGATTAAGGGCGGGGGCAGCGAGTAAAAAGGTAAGAGAAGGACCAAGTCCTGCACCCCTTTTATATAAACCACCAAAAAGAGGTATTATGCTGCACGAACACATTGAAAGTAACGGACCACCTAATCCTCCTATTAAATATGGAACAGGACCCCTGCCTGACCCCATAAGTTTTATTATCTTGTCTTTAGGAACAAACTCCTGAAGTGCACCAGCAGCTATAAAAGCCAAAAATAAACAGAGCCAGGAATGTTTCACATAGTCAATAATTGTCACAATGATAAGCATATATATTGGGATATTTTTTTCTTCTAAAAGCTGTGCTGTAATAGCACCGCTTTGCTCTAATGTGCTCTTATATCCTTTCCACGCTCCACCCCATTCATAAACGAGGATAATCGCAAAAATAATTACGACTATGCTTATAGCAAACAGTGTCCTTTTATCTATTCTCATTATTTCGCCTTCTTTTCACTTTTGATCTCACAACATCCACCTTCTATCCTTATGGCTTTTACGTTAACAAGAGCATCCCCTATTTTCTGGTGAGCAGAAGTAATAATCCTTGAAAAAGTGGGTCGTGATATTTGCATCTTTTTTGCTGCCTCTTCCTGTTTAAGCCTCTCTACATCTGATAATCTAACTGCCTCAAATTCATCAAGAGTTAAATAAACCCCTCCTGATTTGCTTAAGGGCTTGCATTGTGGTCTAAAACATCTTTCCCCTGGCTCACACTTAATCCATCTTGTCTTCTTGGGCCGCATTTTTCCTTCCTTAGTTATGAACATATGTTCATAACTATGATACACGAAATTCCTTAATAAGTCAAACTTGGGGGAGCGGGAGAGAAGCCGAGCTGTGAAGCAGCGAGACTCCCCGAGCTCTCCGTGGATTAGGGAGGGATTTCGAGCTGGGCGCGATGTGGGATGACCTCAATTACGCGGGCGGCCACCACGACAAATTTGATAAGATTGCCC
>JABMRN010000167.1 GCA_013202515.1 Candidatus Omnitrophota bacterium
TAGGCTGTTTCAGTTTTTATCCCGGTAAAAATCTTGGAGCTTGCGGAGACGGCGGCATGGTTGTGACCAATGACGCAAATATTGCCGAGACAATAAGAATGCTTCGAAATTATGGTTCAAAAATAAAGTACTTCCATGAGTTTAGAGGATTTAACAGCCGCTTGGATACCATTCAGGCCTCAATCTTGAGGGTGAAGCTGGCGAAATTGGATTCATGGAATAAAAAACGTAGAAATGCGGCATCGCGATATAAGGATTTACTGAAGAATCTTGATTTTATACTGCCGGAAGAAAAATCTTACGCAAAACATGTTTATCATCTTTATGTTGCCCGCGTAAAGAAAAGAAACGAATTGCTAGACTATTTAAAATCGGAAGGAGTTTTTGCCGGTATCCATTACCCCATACCTATTCACCTGCTGGAGGCATACGCGGACTTGGGATATGGCAAAAATAGTTTTCCGATTACGGAAAGATATGCGGGTGAGCTTATTTCCCTGCCCATGTTTCCGGAAATTACAGTAGAAGAAATCGATTATATTGCAGAAAAGGTAAAATGTTTTTTAACGGGCGGTGAACATTTGCGATGAAGATACTTTTTGCGTTTCAAAACAACGAATGGTTAGGCATAGAATATCTCTCTTCGGTACTGAAGCGCGCAGGACATGCAACCGATCTGGTATTTGATCCAGGCATGGGGGACGTGGAGTTTAAATTTAAAACATTGGAAAAGATTGTCGAACGCAGAATTCTCAGCAACATGCTTAATAGAGCAAAAAAGTTCTCACCGGATATAAGTGCTTTTCCCTGCCATTCCAACCTATATCCATGGATGAATAAGATGGCTGCGGTGTTTAAAGAAACTTTTAGAATTCCAATAATCGCTGGCGGCATGCACCCGACTTTTTTTCCGGATATTGTGATTTCTAATCCCAATATTGATATGATTTGCCGGGGTGAAGGCGAAGCTGCTTTATTAGAGCTTGTCGAAGGTATGGAAAATAATTTAGATTATTTGGGAACCAGAAACATGTGGATCAAAAGAAAAGACAGGATAATTAAAAACGAAATAAGACCTTTATTGGATAATCTGGATAGCTTACCATTTCCAGATAAAGATTTGTTTTACCAATACAGGTCTTTTTCTGATCGGGCATATGTTATGACTGCAAGAGGTTGCCCTTATGATTGTTCTTACTGCTTTAATCATAGCATGAAAGCATTGTATCAAGGCAAAGGTTCTTATGTGCGAAGGCGCAGCGTGGATAATGTCATTGAAGAATTAAAAATATATAAAACGAAATATAAAATAAAAGAAATCTTTTTCTACGATGATGTTTTTACATTAGATATCGGTTGGCTAAGAAGATTCAGGTCTCAATACAGAAAGGAAATTAATTTGCCCTTTAAATGTATGGTAAGGGCAAATTGCTTATCTCAGGAAAAGGTGGAAATTTTAAAGGAGGCAGGCTGTATATATGTAGATATTGGAGTAGAATCCGGGTCTGATAAGATAAGAAACGGGATTATGAATCGCAATATAGAAAGAGCCACAATTTTAGAAGCAGGTCGTCTTTTGAAAGGTGTCGGAATCAAATTTACTACACTTAACATATTTGGTTCTCCGCACGAGCTTATTTCAGATATGAAAGAAACGGTGGCTATAAACAGGCAGCTTAAGCCTACGGCTGGTGCTATAGCTAATGTTCTTTATCCTTTTCCAGGAACTAAGATTGCGGAATTAGCCGAGAAAAGCAACTATATTGACGCAAAAGTCAAAGCCGAGATAGAAAAAGGGGAGGGTGCTTACAGGGGGGCTACTCTACTAAAGCATCCTCTTGAGAAAGAAATAGTCAAATACCATACTTTTATGCCAATAATAATAAGATTACCACGGTGGATGGAGAGTTTAGTGTTAAGCCTGCCTACCTGGCGCATATTTCGTTTTATTTCAATTTTCTTTTCCACCAGCCCAAGGAATTTGTTTATAAGAATCAAAGAGCAGATTCAATCGCTATACTATGCTTTGATGAGGCAGTAAAGAAAGGTTATGGCAATATGGACAGAAAAGAGAAGATAATAGCTATTATTCCGGCTTTGAAAGAAGAAGGCAAGATCGGTACGGTTGTTTCACGCTTAAAGAAAGAGGCAGCTGATTTTATAGATGAAATACTGGTTGTCGATGATGGTTCCAAGGATAACACAGCTAGCGAGGCAGAAAATCAGGGCGCCATGGTGATATCTCATGAACACAATAGAGGAGTTGGATCCGCCATAAGGACAGGCATAGATTATGCTTTGGAAAATAAATATGATATTGCGGTAATTATGGGCGGCGATAATCAAGATAATCCCAGAGAAATCAAGCGTGTTGTTTACCCTATACTGCATGATCATTTTGATTTTGTGCAGGGTTCCCGCTATATGGCAGGAGGAGAGAGGGTAAACATACCACTGTTTCGCTGGATTACCACAGGAGTGTATTCACTTCTATTTAAGATTATTGTGAGATTTCCCATTTCAGATGGGACTAACGGATTTCGCGCATTTAAACTACGCATCTTTAGCAATAAAGAAATAAATATCTGGCAGAAGTGGCTGGATCGATATGAACTGGAGCCGTATCTTTTTTATAAAGCTATTAAATCTAATCTTAAGGTGACAGAAGCGCCTGTTACTAAGAGTTATCCCACCGGAGATATCGGATATACCAAGATGATACCGATATTAGATTGGTGGCGCATTATAAGACCTATTTTTTTATTAAAATTAAAATTAAAAAAATAAAAAATGTCTATATTATTAGTAAATCCTCCTCGAATCATAGAGAAAGGTAATATCTGGAAGAAGATAGATAGGGCGCTGCCCCCGTTAGGCCTAGCTTGTATTGCTTCATATCTTGAAAGAAATGCCCAAAATGTACATATATTGGATTTACAAGCTGAACAGATGAATCCCGATCAGTATAAGCATAAAATCAGAGAGATAAGACCTGATTTTATAGGTATTACTTCCACAACAGTTGAGATAAAAGGAGCATTAAATATCGCAAAACTTTCAAAAGAGATATTGCCGGAGACTAAAATCGTATTTGGCGGCGCACATCCCTCTATATTGCCGGATGAAGTATTGTCAGATAGTCACGTAGATTTCGTTATCAGAGGGGAAGGAGAGCGCACCCTTCATGAATTAATGACAGGTTTCAAAAACATAGACAATATAAAGGGTTTGTCTTATAAGCTTAACGGTGTAATAAAGCACAATCCTTCGCGCCTGGTTATCGAGAATTTAGATGAAATGCCTATGCCTGCTTATCAGTTACTGCCTATGGATAAATACAAACCCTCCCTAGGTAATTATAAAAGGTTGCCAGCTATAAGCATGATTGCCAATAGGGGTTGTCCCGGCCGATGCACTTTTTGCTATACGGGGATTTCTGGTAAGAAAATTAGAACAAGATCGGCTTCAAAGCTGATTGATGAAATACAAATGCTGCAAAAAGATTATGGTATAAGAGAAATATCTTTTTATGACGACACATTTACAGCCCTTCAAAAAAATATAACAGAGTTTTGTGAGCGTATGATAAAAGAAAATATCGATATTACGTGGAGTTGCATGTCGAGAGTGGATTTTGTAAACGAAAAGATGCTTCGGTTGATGAAAAAAGCAGGGTGCCATCAGATAGGCTACGGATTGGAATCAGCAAGCCCGGAAATATTAAAAAATATTGGGAAATCAACCTCTTTAATACGTATAAGGGAAGCTGTTAGATTAACGAAGAAAGCCGGTATTAATGTTAGAGCAATGTTCATGCTGGGAAATCCTGGCGAGACAGAAGAAACGTTAGAACAAACAATAAATTTTGCATTGGGAATTAATCCGGATATTGTCATTTTTAATATAACGACGCCTTTGCCTGGAACAGAGATGTATAATTGGGCGAAAAAAAACGGTTATCTTCTTAACGTTAGCTGGGATAAATTTGATTTGGCTAACGTTGTGATGCGTCTGCCAACCGTTAGTTCTGAGACAATAATGAAATCTTACCACTATGCTTATAAAAGATTTTATATGAGACCCGCTTATATAATGAACTGCCTTTTTAAAATGCGATCTTTATCAGACTTGAAAAACAATGTTAGAACGTTTGTTTCCTTATTATCTTTCAATGCTGAAAGAAGAAAAGATTTGGGAGATAATAATGTTGTTAACACAATAGCTCCTTTGCGATGATGAAAAAAGTAAATGTAATAGATGTTGTTTAGAGATTGGCTGTGTGCAGGCTTTAAATTTAGAGAGGAAACATTTGGATATGAAGTGTACACAGAAAATTTTTATAAAGATTCAATGATAAATTCACGTAAGTCGGCAGAAACAATAATACCGCTGATTTTAGATATGATTCCTGTTCGGTCAGTTATCGATGTTGGTTGCGGGGTGGGCGTCTGGTTGTCGATATTTGCCAAACGCGGCATTGATGACATTCTTGGTGTGGACGGAAAATGGCTAGCTAAAAAATATCTGCAAATAGCAAAAGAAAAATTTTTGTCACATGATTTGAGAAAAAGCTTAAAAATAGACAGGCAGTTCGATTTAGTTATATCGCTTGAAGTGGCCGAACATTTACCTGCAGAATGTGCGGACGATTTCGTAGATTCCCTTGTAAAACTTGGGCCGGTTGTCCTTTTTTCCGCTGCTGTTCCTATGCAAGGCGGCATTAGTCATCTCAATGAGCAGTGGCCTGATTATTGGTCCAAGCGTTTTCAGGCAAAAGGCTATGTGACGGTAGACGCAATAAGAAAGAAAATATGGCAAAAGGATATATCTTCCATCTATACTCAAAATATGCTGATTTTTGCACAAAAAGACTATTTAGAGAAACAACCTTTGCTTAAGAAAGAATTGGATAATACGTTTATTGAACAATTATCCGTTATACATCCAAGGTTTTATCTGTATAAGATAGACCCTAGAGAAGCGTTTTTGGGGCAAACCATTGCTGCTTTGCCAGTATTGTTAATGAATTGGTTAAAACAAAAGTTAAGGATAAGATAATAGTACTATGCCTGCATTAAGGGTTATGCATATTGTTCAGAGTTTGGATATGGGCGGGTTAGAAAATGTTGTTTTAAATGCCATAAAGCACTCTGACAAAGAGAAATTCAATTTTGCTGTATGTTGTTTAAGTGAAAAGTCTGATTTGAGAGAACAGCTTCAATCTGAGGGTATCCAGATCACGTATTTGAAGAAAAGGCGCGGCTTTGACTTAAGCTTGGCATTCAAGATGGCGGAAATGATTAAAAAGAAAAAAATCGACATATTGCATACACATAACCAAAGGCCGCAGTTTTATGGATCGTTAGCGGCTAAGATTTCGGGTACTATTCTTATTCATACAAGACATGGCAGAGATGAATTTGAAAATCGCAAAAGTGTTTTTTTGAGCAGGTTTTTTACAGTATTTGCCGATAAGGTAGTGCCTGTTTCAGAAGATATCAGACGTTCAGCAATAACTGCCGAGAGGGTACCGCAGAATAAGTTTAATGTAATAAGAAACGGCATAGACGCTGGCAAATTTGCCAACGTAACAGTTAGTCAGGAGAAGCTTAGAGAGTCGCTCGAGGTTGGGTTAGATGATAGTTTAATAGGAATTGTTGCGCGCCTTGAAAAAGTAAAAAATCACAAATTATTAATGGATGCATTTAAAAAGGTTATAGCAATAAAACTGAAATGCAAACTTCTGATTATAGGCGACGGGGCATTAAAAAATGAATTGGTACGCTATGCAAATATGATAGGCATAATTAGAAATACGCTCTTTTTAGGATTGCGAGAAGATATTCCTGAATTATTGAGCGTCCTTGATGTCTTTGCTTTAACGTCCTTTTCCGAAGGTATTTCCCTGGTTCTGTTAGAGGCAATGGCGTCGGGTAAGCCTATAGTAGCTACAGACGTTGGCGGGAATTCAGAACTTATAGAGAATGGAATAAATGGATTTCTTGTATCTTCCGGAGATGTCGAAGCTGTTGCCGCATCCATTCTCAAAATACTAAACGACGATAGACTCAGCCGGAAAATGAGCGCTGCTAACCAAAAAAAGGCGTTTATGCAATTTGATATCTCAAGAATGTGCAGTGAATATGAGAAGCTTTACGAGTCTATGATAGGAAAGAACATATAGGCAATGGTTATTTTACTTTTATTGATAGTGCTTTTTAGCGTTTTCGCGGCAATCATAGTATTTAGCAAACAAATGCAGTATTGGATATTTTCGTATATAAAATGGATTTTCACAAAGAAAAATTCGCAAGATACAGATAAGCCAGTTGATATTATTTTTTGCGTTGTTGACCATTTTGAACCCAGCTTTAAAACAAAGGATCCCTTTATCCAGAAAGAGAGAATTAAGAAGTGGGTAGGAGATTATCCCAAATTTGCGAACGTTCACAGAGATTCGAATGGTTACAAACCTAAGCATACATGGTTTTTTTCTTATCACGACGATAATAACGGAAATCTGGAGGATTTATTAAAGCTATGCCGGCAAGGATTTGGCGAAATAGAGGTTCATCTGCACCATGATCATATTCCGCCATATTCTGATACTTCGGAAACTTTTGAGAAAAAGATTAAAGACATAATCGAACGATCTGCTTTATTGGGAATATTCGGGTCGGACAAAACAACAGGCAGGCGCAGATTTGGGTTCGTTCACGGAGATTGGGCGCTGGATAATTCGAGAGGCGGAAAATATTGTGGAATCAATAATGAGCTTGAAATTCTATCAAGATGCGGGTGCTATGCTGATTTTACCTTTCCCTCGCTTTGCGAATCCCAGCCACGAAAGATAAATTCCATATACTATGCATCTGATGATCCAAAAAAGCCTAAATCGTATAATAGCGGGACCGATGTTAGAGTTGGCGGCAGAGAGAATGGAGATTTAATGATAATGCAAGGTCCGCTGGGTTTAAGATATAAGAAAAAGGGTAAAATTCCATTTGTTGCAATTGAGGCCTCTAATATATCAAAGACTGATTTACCAATTTCGCAGAGAATAGACTTCTGGATCAAGAGTGCCATAGGGGTAAAAGGCAGGCCCAATTGGGTATTTATTAAGGTTCATACGCACGGAGCGTTGGAAGATAACGCAGATGTGCTTTTAGGGGAACATATGCACAAAATGTACTCGTATCTCGAAAGTAAGTATAACGATGGGAAAAAATACGGGCTTCATTATGTTACCGCAAGGGAATTTTATAACATCGTAAAGGCAGCAGAAAAAGGTCTTGAGGGTAATCCTTGCCTATACAGGGATTATGTAATTGATAAACCTCCTTTTCGTGAGGCGGCATAAATATGAAAGTATTATTTCTTTCTAATCTATATCCGAATTCCAAGGAGCCGGCACGCGCTACTTTCAACAGACAGAAAATAGCGCATTTAAAGGATTACTGCGAAATTACGGTAGTAGCGCCTGTGCAAAGCCACCCTTTTAAATCTTACATTGAAAAAAGAATCAAGCACATTCCGCCAAAAGAGGTAATAGACGGACTGGATGTTTATCATCCGCGTGTGTTATATATTCCCAAGTTATTTAGGCTCTCCTATGGTATTTTATATTATTTCGGAGTGCGTAAGCTAATTAGTAGGCTACATAAAATAAATAAATTTGATGTTGTTTTTTCAAGCTGGCTTTATCCGGATGGTTATGCAGCCATGGCATTGGCTGGCAAGCTAAAGATACCTTTTATAGTAGAGGCGCTCGGTTCAGATATAAATATCTATTTAAAAACTTTTATCCGCAAGCTCATGATTACTCAGACACTCAAAAAAGCAGACTATATTTTGACTGCAAGCGAACACCTTAAAAATAAAATTTGCAGCCTTGGCATTCCGGGAAATAAAATATCAACCATTCACATTGGCGTTGACCGTAATCTTTTTTTTCCGGTAAAGCAGGAACTCGCAAGAAATAATCTTGGCATTAAAGCGGATGAGAAACTAATACTTTTTATTGGCAGCCTTGTTAGGTTAAAAGGACTTCAGTATTTAGTTAAAGCGCTTAAACAGCATGAAAAACATAAATGGAAACTTTTTATAGTAGGCGAAGGTTCTTTGTACGGTACCCTAAAGCGTATGATTGATAATTTCTCTATGAATGATAGGGTGGTATTTGTCGGTCCCTGCCTTCATGAGAATATACCGCTTTGGATAAATGCTTCTGATTTATTGTGCCTGCCGAGCCTTTGCGAGGGGATTCCGAATGTTATTTTGGAGGCATTTGCCTGCGGTATTCCAGTCGTTGCAAGTCGTGTCGGAGGTGTTTCGGAAATCGTTGTTAACGAAAGACTCGGTGAATTAATAGAGCCAAAAAATATAAAGGCGCTGGAACGCGGCATTGAAAAGGTTTTTGATAAGGAATGGGAGAGAACCTATATATCCGAGTATACAGGCAAATTTTCATGGAATGCAGCTGCTAAATTAATATTTAAGCACATTGAGATATGCAGCGCCAAATCTAGGGGGTAGGGTGTTAGACAGCAATTTATAAAATTGTAGAAAGGATAATATGACTGTTTTTAGAAATATCGTAAAAAAAATAAAAAATAAAGAAACACCTTTTTATGCCGCAATTAAAAGAACTATAATGTTTATATTAAATTTTAGAGTTCCTTTGTTTTGGCCACTGTCATGGTTATACAAGGGTCTCTATTATATTCATATTTTCATAAGGGAAAGCGTTATAACTATCCTTAAAATTGTTTATTTTGAACCTATGTTTCGTTCACGATGCAGCCGCTCCGGTAAGAATCTGCGCATGGAAAAGCTTCCATATATTGTAGGTGAAGGTAAGATTGAAATCGGAAATAACGTTTATATATCCGGTCGAATAGTAGTAGGCTTTAACGATAGATTTAATAATACGCCTAAATTCACTGTGGGCGATAATGTTTTTATAGGGCATATGAGCAGTTTTGCTGCCGCAAAAAAAATAGAAATAGAAGACGGATGCTATCTGTCTTCGAATGTAATGATATTTGACAATGATGGTCATCCCATTAATTCGCTACGCCGCAAGGCGGGAGAACCTATAGAGGAAAAAGACGTGATGTCGGTTAAGATATGTACTGGTGCATGGATAGGGACGAGATCCATCATCCTAAAAGGCGTCACAATAGGCAAAAATTCTATAGTAGGCGCTGGTTCTGTTGTCACCAAAGATGTGCCGCCGAATTCGATTGTTGCGGGAAATCCTGCAAATATCGTTAAAAAATTAACGGAATAGTTAAATGCTTTCCAATAAAAATATTATATATTTCGCAAATGACTGGATTACTGATACACGGACGAGCAGTCATCATATTGCCAGCGAACTTTCTAAACATAACAGGCTTCTTTACGTAGAGACAGGCGGGATGCGTAGGCCCAAAACATCTAAGAAAGACCTAAAGCGCATATTTTCAAGGTTGTCTTCATGGTTTAGAGGCGTACGCAAAATTAGTAACAATTTTTACGTATATTCCCTTATAGTATTCCCTTTTCATACAAGGTGGGCGCGCAGTCTAAATATTTATCTGAATACCTTTATATTAAAGAAGGCTATGAAAAGATACGGATTTAAATCTTCTATTCTTTGGTTTGTTGCTTCACATGTAGCGTATCTCTCTGTTCATATTGAGCACAATTTTACGGTTTATTACTGTACGGATAATGTGTCTGAACTTCCAGGGGCTGATAGAAAGGCAGTGGAAAAGTTGGAAAATGTTTTAATTGCCAAGGCAAATGTAGTTTTTGCCACATCAGAATACCTTTATAACAAGCTAAAGAAAAAAAATATTAATCCGAATATTTATTATTCACCCCACGCAGTGGACGGAGAACATTTTTCTAAGGCACATAACGATAGTTTAACCACTGTGCCCGAGGATCTTAAAGGGATGAATAAGCCGGTAATAGGCTATATAGGCCTTATTAAAGAGTGGATTGACCTAGGGCTAATTGTGCATCTTGCCAAGGCGAGACCCAATTGGACAGTAGCTTTAATAGGAAAGCTCGGAGTGCCTGCAAATGAAGTTTTAGAGCTAGAGAACGTGAGATATCTTGGCATAAAGAAGTATGAAGAATTACCGCTTTATCTAAAAGAATTCGATATCTGCATTTCACCGTTTAAGGTGAACGAACTAACAATGTGCGTTAGTCCAATTAAGGTAAAAGAATACCTCGCGGCTGGGAAACCAGTAGTTACAACCAGGCTTCCCGAAATGGAAAAACTTAAAGACCATGTCGAGATAGCAGATACATACGAAGAATTTGTAGAGAAGATAGAACATGCATACAGAAGCAATAATTCTGAAGCAATCAAGGGAAGAATGGAAATTGTAAAGAAAGATAACTGGCAGAACAGGGTAAGTAAGGTTTCAGAGTTAATAGAGAAAGTAGCGGGTAACAACAATGCCACATAAGATCATTAACGTTGTGGGGGCAAGGCCTAATTACATGAAGATTGCCCCGCTCATGGAAGAGATGAAAAAAGCTTCTAGTGTTTTTTCACCAATTCTCGTTCATACCGGCCAGCATTATGACAAAGAGATGAGCCATGTATTTTTCAAAGATTTGAATATGCCGAAACCCGATATTAATCTCAATGTAGGTTCCGGTAGCCATGCCGAGCAGACCGCAGCTATAATGATTGGTTTTGAAAATATTCTAAAAGGAGAAAGACCGGATGTTGTAGTTGTGGCTGGTGACGTTAATTCGACATTAGCCTGTGCGCTTGTTGCAAAAAAACTTCATATTAAGGTGGCCCATGTTGAATCGGGCTTAAGAAGTTACGATATGCACATGCCCGAGGAAATAAATAGAAGATTGACAGATTCTATATCTGATTATTTATTCACTCCTTCACTCGGTGCTGGGGATAACCTGAGACACGAAGGTATAGAAAAAGAAAAAATCTTTTTTGTCGGAAACATCATGATAGATACGCTTTTTAACTGTAGGAAATTGGCTAAAAAGAAAGACATTCCGAAAAACTACGGATTGGCTAAAAAACAATATTCTGTACTTACGCTCCATCGCCCTGAAAACGTAGACAATCGTTCGACTTTTATTTCTGTGTTGGATGCATTAGCAGAGTCTTCCAAAAAAGTGCCTATTTTGTTTCCGGTACATCCCAGGACAAAACAAAGAATTAAATCGTTTAAATTGGAGAAATACTTTAAGCATATAGGTGATACAGTGAAAAGTAATGAAAAAAACATATTCTTTCTGCCTCCCCTTGGATATATAGACTTTATTGGATTATTGCTGAATTCGCGTTTTGTATTAACCGATTCAGGGGGGATACAGGAAGAATCTACCATCCTTCAGATCCCCTGCTTAACGATCCGACGAAATACGGAAAGGCCAATAACCGTAAAATGTGGCCATAATTTAATTACCGGTTCAAAAACCGAAGACATACTTAAGGCGGTAGATAAAATTACACGTGAAAATAACTATCGCTTTAAAACACCAAAATATTGGGATGGCAAAACAGCAAAAAGAATAGTGAAGGTGTTAAAAGATGTTTAAGATAATTTATGAAGATCTAAAGAGAAAAAGCGTTCTCTATTACGGAGATTGTGCAAAGAAAAAAATATTAAGAATGCTTATTACAGATGGAAGTCTTGCTACGATAACCTACAGAATGTGCCATCTTTTAAGAAAGTTGCACTTGGGTTTTTTAGCACTTTTGCTCGCCAAGATTAATGAGTTTTTTAATCATCTGGTTATAGGTAGAAATGCCAGCTTTGGACCAGGGTTTGTCTTAATGCATACCTTCGGAATTGTTATAAATAGCGATGTAGTAGGCGGCAAAAACATTACTTTGGAACATGGTGTGACCATAGGTTCCGAAAAAGGCAAGTCTCCAGTTTTGGCAGATAATATTTTCATTGGCGCAGGTGCCAAAATAATTGGGGCAGTAAAGATCGGAAACAACGTTAATATAGGCGCGAATGCCGTGGTCGTGAAGGATGTGCCCAACAACGTTACTGTAGCCGGTGTTCCCGCGGAGATAGTTAAGTGTTATGAATGATTTAATATCTATAGTAATGCCACTTTTTAACTGTGCAGCATTCGTAAAAGAGGCGCTAGAATCAGTCGTATGCCAGACATATTCTAACTGGGAGATGCTAATCACTGATGATGGCTCGACAGATAGTTCAGCTGATATCGTACAGTGTTATGTCGAAAAAGACAAACGTATAACTTTATTGAGATCCAATGAACGCTTTGGACCGGCGACTTCGCGCAATAGAGCTATTAAAGAGGCCAGGGGTAGGTATATAGCTTTATTGGATAGCGATGATGTATGGCTTCCGGAAAAACTAAAAAAACAGCTTGATTTCATGAAAGAAAAAAAAGCAACTCTTTCTTACACATCATATGAAAAAATGGATGAAGAAGGAATAGCAAGAGGCATTGTTCAAATAGACGAGACAGTAAATTATAGACGACTTCTAAGGTCTAACATTATCGCTTGTTCATCCGCAATATATGATTCTAAAAAAACAGGAAAGCGTTACATGGCAGAAGGTTTATCCACACAGGAAGATTATACACTTTGGCTTGATATATTAAGATCAGGTAACTCTGCATACGGATTAAACGAACCGCTTATGAAATATCGCGTAAGAAAAGAATCGGTTTCCAGAAACAAAATTAGAACAGCAAAAGACCAATGGTATATATACAGAAAAAAAGAAAAGATGCCATTATTGAAAAGCATTTATTATTTTGCACATTATGTACATAAGAGTGTCAGAAAATACTCTATATAAAGCGAGGTATCACTTGAATATAGTATTGGCAGATCTACCAAGGAAAGAACAGGGTTACAACCTTACTTACCCGAGCCTTGCTATGACTTATTTAATAGCATATGCAAGAGATTATTTTATATCTGACGGACACTCCTTTTATTATGTGGAAGGTCACTCTAATCTTAAGGATCACTTAAGTATGCTTTCAAGGCTTAAGCCCGATATTTATGGGATAACGGTTTCTGCGATTACTTCGTCATTGTCTTATCAAACTATTAATGCCGTAAGAAAGAGTTTCCCAGGTATAAAAATTGTATGCGGCGGCCCTCATGCGACAGCAGCCGCGAAGCATCTATTGGAACATTGCAAGGCAGATGTATGCGTCCGGGGGGAAGGCGAAGTAACCTTTGTTGAATTGATAGAGCATTTTGAAGGCAAGAAACCTATTTCTGAAATAGATGGTATTGCCTATCGTGATGAAAGCGGAAAAACAATATTTACACAAAAGAGAGCCCTTATTAAAGATTTGGATTCTATTCCTATGCCTGCATGGGATCTGGTTAAGGATTTTGGGGTTTACAGGGGGTCTAACTTCAAAAAAGCATCGCCACAGACGTATGTTTTGTGTAGCCGTGGATGTCCTTTTAATTGTAATTTTTGCTCAAATCCAGTCTGGAAGGAGAATAGGCCGTGGGTTCGCTTGAGGAGTCCGGAAAAAATAGCTGAAGAAGTCGATTGGCTTTATAAGTTGGGAGTGCGAGAGATATATCTCGGAGCTGACGAGTTTAACGTAGAAGTTAATTGGGCCGAAGAGGTTTGCGATAGAATTCATTCCTTAGGATATAAAAAAGATTTATTTTTCCATGTAGATATACGTGCAGACAGAATGACATCTAGATTGGCGGAAAAACTTAACAGTATAAACGTATGGTTGGGTCACTTGGGCATAGAGTCAGGTAATCAACACGTTCTGGAAGGCATAGGCAAGGAGATAGAGTTGGGACAGATTGTTGATACTTGCCGCATTCTTAAGACAGCAGGAGTAAAGGTTTTCGGTTTTCTGATGCTATTCCATGCGTGGGAAAGTAAAAACGGTACACTTAATTGGGAAAGCATTGAAGATGTTAATAACACAATCCGTTTCATAAAAAGACTTTTCAAAGATAAACTGCTTGATTATTGTTCATGGCAAGTTACTACCCCCTGGCCGGGTTCGCGCCTCTGGGAAACAGCCAATAAACATAATCTTATATGCGACACCGAGACTTTTCACGGCATACGAACGATGACCATGAATCTTCCAGGGGTATCAGAATCTGATGTAAAAAGAGCAGTGTGTAAAGGGGTCCTGCTAAAAACCTATTATGCACTTAAATCCGGCAATATTAATTGGGGCGACATATGCAGGCGGGGAAGTGAGTCCTTGAAAAACGTACTAGGAATAGGAACTTTTGGCGGAACAGAGTAAATGGATAAATATACACAGTTAATCGCAAAAGGGCTTTCAAAATTAAAACGTAATCCCGTAGATTTTTGCAGGACTACGCACAAATTCTTTAGCTCGATATTGAACAAACACCTAAGTCGTAGGCTGATATGGCAAGAACATGTGCCAAGGACTATGAGGGAGGTTCATGTCGATGTTGTAAGTGGCTGTCAACTAAGATGTCTAGGTTGTCCCAATTCGACTATGGAAAAACAGATTAAACATACACCCGTCGGTGATTTTAGCAGATATTTAAACAATATTGATATTGCTCATATTAAGCTTTTAAGATTGTACAATTTTGGTGAACCGGTCCTACATCCCGAGCTAGCGGATATTGTAAAAGAAATACCAAAGCAAAGCTGGAAGGTAGATAAGGTGGAGATTTCAACCAATGGACAATATCTTGACGAAAAAATGATCCAGAAAGTTTTTTCCACGGATGTTATTAACACTTTTTTTGTAAGTTGTGATGGAGACGGAACGGCCAGTGAGTACGAAAGATTAAGGCCCCCTGCAAAGTGGTCAATGCTTTTAGATTTTTTAAAGGTTGTTAAAGAAATTAGAGATAGTTGCGCGCCTGATATTGCGCTTTTGACAAGAACTTGTTGCACTGATAAAGAATCGCGTAATAGATGGATAGATCTGTTACGTCCCCTAGGCTGGGAACCTGAGTTTAGAACTTATGATATATTTCCTCAATCAGTTAAGAACCTTCTTGGCAGGAATCCTGTTGTACCAGAAGAGCCATGTTTGTTTTTGGAAGCGGGACGACTCTATGTCGATTGGGATGGTACGGTAGTACCATGCTGCGCGCATCCTAAGGCTTTTGAATTAGGAAATTTAGGAAAACAAAAATATAGCGAAATATTTGAAGGAAAAAAAAGAAAATCATTTCTTCAAGTATTACGAAATAGAAAAAAAGTTGCTGTATGCAATGAATGCGAATTTTAATTAATAAAAAAGGAGAGCATATGAAGATAGATTCTAAGATATATATAGCAGGCCATAACGGTTTTGTAGGATCTTTTTTGTTAAAGCTATTAAGAAGAAAAGGGTATAAAAACCTGATATTTAGGACATCCGGAGAGCTCGACCTGAGAAGGCAATCTCAAGTTGAAGCTTTTTTTGAAAAGGAAAAGCCTGAATATGTATTTTTGCTTGCGGGTAGAGTAGGGGGTATTATGGCTAATAATACCTATAAGGCAGAGTTTATTTACGATAACATCACCATTGCTACCAATGTTGTACATGCTTCTTATAAATATGGCGTAAAAAAACTATTAAATTTTGGTTCTTCCTGCATATATCCGAAGTTTGCACCACAACCTATAAAAGAGGAATATCTTCTGACCGATACCCTTGAGCCTACGAACGAACCCTATGCAGTGGCAAAAATTGCAGCTATAAAATTGTGCCGTTATTATAACGAGCAATATGGTACTAATTTTATTTCGGTTATGCCTACAAATTTATATGGCCCATGCGATAATTTTAATCTCGAAACATCACATGTTTTACCAGCCTTAATTCGTAAATTTCGTTTAGCTGCCCTTTTGTCACAGAAAAAATACGCTGATATTATTAGGGATTTAACCCTTTTTGGAAATAAAATTGATAGCCTTGATATTTCGTCATTAATAAACCACCTGGCTGGATTTGGTATTAAGTCAGCTTTTCGCAGTAAGGCAGTTGTTGAGTTATGGGGTAGCGGAGAACCATATAGGGATTTTCTTTACGTAGATGATTTCGCCGATGCATGCCTTTTTATTATGGAAAGATACGATTATAGCGATATTGGCGAGTTTGTTAATGTCGGTACAGGTAAGGATATAAAAATAAGAGACCTGGCGGAAATGATTAAGGACGTTGTGGAATTCAAGGGCCAGATTGCGTGGGACAGCTCAAAGCCCGATGGAACCCCCAGAAAGGTGCTTGATATAAGCAAAATTAAGTCTTTTGGATGGAGCCCGACAGTAAACGTGGAAGAAGGTATCGCTATAACTTATAAATGGTTTAAGGAACAAGAAGCTCCGAAATTACAAGTGAATATGGAAGAGGTTGCCGCATAAATGAATAAAATATTATCTCAGAAGATTAAAGAATTTGTTTCAAAGCCTATTTTTGAAGAAAGTATCTTATCCGGTAGGGATTCTTCGTATCCAAGAATTACGGTTGTGACACCCTCATATAATCAAGCGGAATTCATTGAACGGACTATACTTTCGGTGCTTAACCAGAACTATCCCAATCTTGAATATATCATAATAGATGGCGGTTCAACCGATGGCACTATCGACCGCATAAAAAAATATGAAAAATATCTCTCTTACTGGGTAAGCAATCCAGACAGGGGTCAATCAGCCGCAATAAACAAAGGTTTTAGTATGGCAACTGGAGAATTAGTGGGAGCTCAGAATTCAGATGATATATATATGCCAGGTGCATTCGAAAAAGTCTCTCAAGAATACAGGAAGAATCAGAATTCGGACATATATTGCGGAAACATCCTGACGGTTGACAATAATGACAACGTTCTTGATATGTATAAGCTTCCGCCGTTTGATTTTTTTGCCAATCTCTTTGAAGGCTCGCAGGCAGTTAGCCAGACACTCTTTTTTAACAGGACGGTATTTTCGCGCATAGGTTTCTTAAGAACGGATTATGTATTTTCCTTTGATTATGAATATCTTTGCAGACTTGGATTTTCGGGTTTTAAATTTAAAGATATAAATCACTTTATAGGATGCCTGAGGCTTCACAAAAAAACAAAAAGTTATAACATTGCCGATATAGGCAAAAAAGAACATAACCGTACCAGGGACTATTATATGGGCCTTGCTGGTTATAAGTGTCCCTTAGGGCTTGGATATCTTTGGTGCCGATTTAGAAAATTTATGATATATCTCCAGAAAATGGAATTTGACTACTTGTTTTATAAGATAGGCACAAAAATAAAAAAATTGAAGATACGTAAAACTCGTACTTTGTAATTTTCCGATAGGGAAAATCAGATATGATAGGATTCTTGCTTCACATAGATAGTACATCAAAAAACCCCATAAAGATGCAATCTGAAGACTTAGATTTGATTAGGACAACTACGCATATACAAGATAATAGCTTATTTTTGTTTAAAAATAGCGTTGCTTCTTCAGTAGAGTTAGAAGGTTACTCGTTATATGTTGTGGGTACCTTAATTTATAAAAAAAATTGGAATACCAAAGCATTAGAGTTGATAGCGCATGACTTTGCCAATGGCATGACGACTGAAACCGTGGCCCTAAACGCAAGAGGACAGTATTGTCTTATCATATATCGTCAGGGAAAAGTAACCATTATCACTGACAAGCTAGCTAGCTTCCCTATCTATAAATACGAGAAAGGTAATACGGTCAAGATATCAAATATATTTCCGCTTTTAGCGGAAAAAAATAATGTTACGTTTAATTTTTACGCTTTGGCAGAGTTCATATCCCATTTAGATGGTTTTTCTTTCGACTCTACTTTTTTCAAGGAAATAGAGCATTTAGACGGAGGAACAATATACGAATTCGGCGATCAGGCAACATCGAAATGTTATTATGACGTATTGAAGGGTATTGAATTTGACAAATACCGTGATTTGGATTCAACGTCAAATGAGATAAAAGAAATGTTGATTGAGAATTTATCCTTTTTTAGACCAAAAGATCGGATATTTGCAGATTTAACCGGTGGATTTGATTCAAGGGTTGTTGTAACGATACTTAAAGCCAATGGCACCGTATTTGATGCTGGTATTTGTGGTGACCAAACTCCACATGAATCGCAAATAGCAAGAAATGTTGCCTATAAGATGAATGTTAAATTCCGTGAAGACTTTAGAATCGATAGTTATGAAAAATTTAAGCACACCTTAGAATTGCACCACAAGATATCAAATGGCATTCCCGAGCTATATCATTCTACAGAACTGATTAACTATTATACCGACATAAAGAAGCACTATGATATGCACATAACAGGATTCGGGGGGACCGAACTTTTTACTCTTGACCAACAGGTAGTAAGATTATTCACCGATACTAATGGCGAGATAGATATTGATAGCTATCTCAGAACATGTTTGAAGCATATAGATGTTCTTAAAGATGAGTATATGGAGGAAATGTCTTATTACAACATTCTGCGACTAAAGCTTGCGGAAGTTGTGGAAAAACTTAAATGTCGCGATTCAAGATTTATATTGACACCCATTACACTTTCTTCATATTCCAGGTTTTTTCATGGCTCGCTTATTGGTACCCATAATTGCATAGTACCTCATTACAGCCCATATCTTGAAGCGAACATCGCAAAAAAAATTATGGAAGTATCGCCCTTTTTTAAATATGCTCATGCGATTCAAAAAAATATTCTTTCGAATATAAATCCAGAAGTAGCAGCTCTTATAACAACGCATGGATACGCCGCAAACGATTCGTCGAGAAATATATTAAACTCTTTAAAAAGTTATGCAAAAAAGATTTTAAAAATAATCGCAAATAAAAATAATTTATTGAAAAATTATATGTATTTTCTACGAAACTACATAAAGAATAAACTCAAGAGTAAGGTACAAGATCGCGATCGTCTCTATTGGGTAAAGGAGATGAAAGGTGATTATTCGGATACAATGCCGATATTCGAGTTAATAAATAAAAATAAATACAAATCTGCCATGCGATGTCATAAGCACAAAAATAGGTTTATGGCAAGGGTTGTTTATCTTAATAAACTAATGGAAAAATGCAATCCGAAACAATAAAATGCTCAAGCAATAAGAGAACAAATTCTCTTATGTATCAGAAATACCGTGCCGAATGGGCTAAGGCTCAAAGAGAAGATTATTTGCCAAAACACCCACTTCATGTGGATATTGAGTTATCGGATATCTGTAACCTACGTTGCAGGATGTGTATCCATGGTAGCAATAAGGTTAACAAAGGCAGTGGATTTATGGATGAAAAGCTTGCTATGAAGCTGATAGATGAATGTGCGAATATGGGCGTTTATTCGATTAAATTTAATTGGCGCGGTGAAGTAACGTTAAATGATTTTTTGCCAAAAGCTATCGATTATGCGAAGAAAAAGGGAATTCTAGAGGTACAAATTAACACAAATGGACTCCCTTGGCAAGATGATATTTTAGTCAAATGTGCTGAAAGCGGTATAGATAGAATTATTTTTTCAATAGACGGTTTTTCCAAAGAAACCTATGAAAGCTTAAGACTAGGCGGCGATTATGGTCAGTTAATAGGTAATGTGCACACTCTTTTAAAATGGAAAAAGGAAAATAGAGTTTCTAAACCGCTTATTCGTGTACAAATGGTAAGAACTAAAAATAATATTCATGAAGAGCTTGATTATATCAAATACTGGCAAGGTAGAGTTGATGATATCCGCATAAGCGATGTCATGGATAGGGGCCAAGGTGATGGGATGCGGATCGAGGATCAAGAAAAGACTGGAAGAAAGCGCTGTCCGCAGCCTTTTCAGCGATTGGTTGTCGGACGTGATGGCCGAGTAAGTCCTTGTTGCGTTGACTGGTATCAGGAGTATATAGTGGGATGCGCCAAAGCAGATTCTTTAGCAAATATCTGGAATAGCGATAGGATGAACCATATAAGACATATTCAAAATAAGTGTCTTCACGGCGAGGTGTCGATTTGTAGGCGCTGTTTTGTAAAAGAAAGCTATGTTTGGAAAAAATGCGCATGAAAGATATTAAGATTATTGCCGAAATAGCAAATGCACATCAGGGAGAACCTAATCGTGCTATTGATCTGGCAAAGGAAAGCGCCAAGGCCGGTGCTGATGCTGTCAAATTTCAAATATATTTTGCGCATGAATTACTA
>JABMRN010000168.1 GCA_013202515.1 Candidatus Omnitrophota bacterium
AAGGAAGCTATTCAGAAATAAAGCCTTTAAGCGAAAAGGATCTTTCGGCCAAGATAGATAATATCTTCCTAATGCCAAAGGAGCAGACACTCTTTGCACTGGGATTCAGAGGTGTAACTGTAAAAAATGAGGATCGATACGGCTTAGAGGTAATATCTTCTATCATGTCAGGAAGCGATGGGCGCATTTTTCACTCTGTAAGAAACAATCTGGGCCTATCGTATGCCCAGGGAGCAGGCCAGGTAGCTGGAGTAGATCCCGGGTATTTCTTCTTTTACTTAGCCACTGATAAAAAAGATCTTAATAAGGCAAAGGAACTAGTGTTAGCCGAGATTTCAAGAATTAAAAAAGAACCTCTCCCAGATGCGGAGCTTTCTGCGGCTAAAAACTCGCTTATCGGCGATTATCTCATTTCTATGCAGACAAATTCTGCCAAGGCCTTCACCATGGCACTTGATGAACTTTATTCGCTTGGATTTGATAATCATCTTAAATACAACGAAAATATAGAAAAATATAGCAAAAGTGATATAATTAAGTTAGCGAATACGTACTTCGATTTAAATAAGTCTTGTTCTGTAACCATCGAGCCTGAATAAAAGGAAGAAATGATACGCAATCCCGTAGTCGCAGGGCAGTTTTATGCGGGAAGCCCAACGTTACTTAAAAAGGAAGTTAGTAGCTATCTCCTTCCTAAAGCGAAAAAGATTGATGCAAAAGGGTGCGTATCTCCCCATGCTGGATATGCCTGCTCAGGACCTGTAGCTGGGGCTGTTCTTTCTCACATGAAAGAACGAAAAACGTATGTAATACTTGGGCCGAACCACACGGGTAGTGGTTCGCGATTCGGTCTCGATATGGATAGTGTATGGTCAACCCCTTTAGGAGAGGTTGAAATTGATAATAATCTTGCACAGGCTATTCTTGACAATGCACACCTCATTAAAAAGGATTCTTCGTGCCATATGAGCGAACATTCTATTGAGGTACAATTACCTTTTCTGCAAGTTTTAAACAATTCGTTTAAATTCGTACCGATTGTGGTATCACAAGGAAGCCTTGATGAATATCTTGAAATTGGTCAGGGCCTAGCCAAAGCCGCGCAAGAAACAAAAACAGATCTCTCGATTATTGCCTCAAGCGACATGACACATTATGAACCTTACAAAATGGCAGAGGAAAAAGATAGAATCGCCATAGAAAAAATATTAAATCTTGATATAGAGGGCTTATTGAAAGAGGTTGAAGAGCATGATATTAGCATGTGCGGCTCAACGCCTACTGCTATTATGATGGCTGCTTCGCTCAAATTGGGTGCAAAAAAAGCTAGTCTAATAAAATATCTTACAAGCGGCGATACCTGCAGTGACCGCACGTCTGTCGTAGGTTACGCAGGAATCGTAATATTCTAAAAGGACGGAGCAACAAATGAATTGGTTTAGAAAACGAAGGGTTACAGTTGCCTTAGGAGGTGGATCAGCGCGGGGATTGGCCAATATCGGTGTTTTAAAAATTCTTCAGCAGCATAAGATACCTATAGATCTCGTAGTCGGTTCCAGTATGGGCTCATTGATTGGTGCCGCATACAGCGGAAACATACCTATTGAACAAATGGAAAAGTATGCTTGGGAGTTCAAGGCACAGGACATAACAGATATAACTATGCCCAGGTTCGCCATAATGAAAGGTAAAAAGCTAGAAAGCAAAATTAAAGAACTTACTAACAATATGAAGTACGAGGACTGCAAAATACCCCTCGCAATAACTGCGACAGATATAAAAACAGGGGATGAGGTCATATTCACCAGCGGTGATCTACAAAAAATAATTAAGGCCAGCTGTTCCTGGCCCGGTTTTTTCCCGCCTGTAAAAATAGACGGGAAACTTCTATCTGACGGCGGCCTAAGACACAGCGTACCAGTCAAATGGGCAAAGAAATTAGGGGCTACGTTTACGATAGCTGTAAAGGTCGGATTTGCCCCTCAGAAGATAGATGAGAACAACGTATTTCAAACCTTATTCCAGTCATTCCAGATTATGGGAGAAGAGTTAGACAAGTATCAATCCTTGCAAGCCAATGTAGTGATTGAACCAAATCTGGATAATGTAAATCAGCTTGATTTTGATAAAGCCAGGGAGATTATTCTTATCGGTGAAGTTGCGTGCGAGCGTGAGATAAAAAGGATAAAATCTCTCTTGAGGGTCTAGTCTATGGAAATCTTAATCCTCGGGTTATTAATAACATTAACGTGTCTTGTAGTCTTTGCAATTGTTAAAGCCGGTAGAGGCACGCAGGATGAAAAGATTCAATCAATGATGAACGAGAAATTCATAGCATTCCAAAGCTCTATATACAACACCATGGAGAACACGAGGCGCGAGGTTGAATCTTCAAAAAATATAATATCCGATCATGCGATAAAGACGCTCGATACAATAAAAGACATGGGTTCTACTATAGAAAAAATTATGCAGCAACAGAAAGAAGCGCAAGATCTAGGTAATTCCTTGAAATACCTACTCCAGACACCAAAGCTTAGGGGCAGCTATGGTGAAGAGATCCTCGAGGAACTGCTTGATAAGGTCCTTCAAAAGGGTATCTTTTGGGAGAGGCAGTATTCGATAGAAGGTGGGGAGAGGGTAGATGCTGTAATAAAATACAAGGATGTCATAATACCGATTGATGCAAAATTCCCAAGAGAGATATACGATAAATACTTAAATGCCGAGGATGACGAGGATAAGAAACGTAGCTGGAAGGCATACGAAGACGGGCTTAAAGTCCAGATCAATTCCATTAAAAGCAAATACATTAAGCCGGAAAAGGGAACATCTGATTTTGCGCTTATGTTCATCCCATCGGAATCAATTTATTATGAAACCATTGCTGAAAAGAATTTCATGGGTCAACCATCTGAGATATATGAATACGCTAGAACGAACAAGGTAATACCCGTAAGCCCTAACACCTTCTATGCATTTCTACAGCTTATGATTATGGGAATACGTAACCTTGGCATCATAAAAAGCGCCAAAAAACTGCAAGAAGCACTCGTCAGAATCGAAAGAAATTTTAGACTTTTTTATAATAAATACGAAGAGATGGGCTCTTCTATACAAAAGGCCCAAAATGCCTATAAAACAGGGGATGCGCACATTAAACGTTTCAAAGACAATATTGAATCAACCATTAAGCTAGAGCTCAAAGACCAACCCGAGTTAGAGGAAAAAATTGTAAAATGAGAAAAATAAATCTCCGCCTAGGATCCCGAAGCTACCCCATATATATAGGTCATGACATAATCGACAGGATAGCCGATTTCGTAAAACCCCCTCTATTAAAAAGGCCGATACTAATTGTAACTAATAAAAAAATCAACGCCCTGATAGGAAGGAAACTCGCCAAAAGGCTACTCTCTATAACAGCTTCTGTTCATACCGAAGTAGTCCCGGACTCTGAACGTGCAAAATCATTTGGAGTGTACAATAGAATAATAGCGCATTTATCCAAAATTGGCAGAAAAGAAATCCCCCTTATTATAGCCCTTGGTGGTGGCGTTGTGGGTGATGTTGCAGGATTTGCAGCGAGTACCTACAGAAGGGGCATCCCTTATATACAATTACCTACCACCTTACTGGCACAGGTTGACTCATCCATAGGGGGAAAGGTAGCAGTAGATATCCCTCAGGCAAAGAATATGGTTGGGAGTTTTTATCAGCCGCGTACGGTTATTTCGGATACAAAAGTATTAAAAACTCTCCCTGATAGGGAAATAAGAAATGGAATGGCTGAAATAATCAAGTACGGGGTTATTAGAGATGCATCCCTGTTTAAATATCTTGAAAAGAATCTAAAAGGCATAATGGGGCTAAAACGGGCCTGCATTGAGACAGTTATTTCCAAATGTGCCCGCATAAAGGCTGCGGTCGTTGAGAAGGATGAGTTCGATGTTAAAGGAGAACGTGCAATTTTAAATTTTGGGCATACGTTCGGTCATGCAATAGAAGCCTCTTTTAAATATTCAAAAAAATACACACATGGTGAAGCCGTCTCAATAGGAATGGTGCTTGCCAGCGAAATGTCGCTCAAACTCGGACTGATAAATAAATCTGAGGTAATTCGCATAAAAAGATTGCTTAAAAGGGCGCATCTTCCGTTAAAGGCAAAAAGAATCAACTTCAAAAAGGTATTATATGCACTAAATTTTGATAAAAAATTCTCGGGCGGGACAAATCGTTTCGTGTTGCCTAGAAAGATAGGGCAGGTAGGACTTGTTGAAGATGTTCCTGAATTTCTAATTGAAACCGTATTAAGCGAAAGCTTGTATCCACAAAACATGCTATTTTGAGGAGGATGTTATGCTTAAAGTTGAAGAATATAGGGGTGAAGACTCCGAAAGCGTCCGAAGCCTTATCCTGACAATTCTTAAAGACGAGTATCCATTTGACATGAACGCTTATGCGGATACCGACATAAATGATATTTCGGGCATCTATGGCGGTAGTGAAAATGCCTTTTTCGTAATCAGGGATAAAGGAAAGGTAGTTGCAACTGCGGGCATAAAGAGAGATACTGAAAAATCGGCACTACTTAGAAGATTATTCGTGGACAAGGCTTACAGAAAAAAGGGATTGGGCGCAAGCCTAATCAATAAAGCAATAGAATTTTGTAAATCTCGGGGTTATGAACAAATCGCATTCAGGGCAACCGACAGAATGAAGGATGCAATGCACCTTCTTGAAAAAAATGGATTTGAAAAATTGGAAAGCCTTGAGGTTAGCGGATTTCACATTCACAGGTATGCGCTGACATTAAAATGAGACACAAAATTAACATTACCGTTCGTTACGCTGAAACAGACCGCATGGGTGTAGCATATTATGCTAATTACCTTGTGTGGTTTGAAGTGGCAAGAACCGAATTTCTGAAATCACTGGGCGTTTCATATAGAGAAATCGAGGAGAAGGAAGGTCTTGGCTTAATGGTGGCTGAAAGCCGATGTAAATATAGATCTCCGGTTACATATGATGATAACATTACGGTAGAAACCTGGGTCTCTGAAGTAAAAAAATCATGCCTTGCCTTTGATTATAAGATAACCTTGAA
>JABMRN010000169.1 GCA_013202515.1 Candidatus Omnitrophota bacterium
GACATGACCTTTTCAACACCTGGGAAAACTTCCAGCGGCTGAATGCGAAGCACGTCTTCTTCTCCTATTACACCTATAATTGTTCTTTCAACACCCTTTGATACCCATGGCTTTAAGCCGAGTTTTTTCACCTTCTCTACTATATGATTGACCTGCTTTTCAGTTGCGTCCGGCCGTAATACAATTATCATTTCATACCTCTTTTAATGCCTTAATGAATCTTTTATTCTCACTCATCGTCCCTATCGTAACCCTAATAAATCCTTTAAGTCCCCATTGACTCATTTCTCTTACAATAATACCTTTTTTAAGAAGCTTCCTGTAAATTAATTTGGAATTCCGCTTAAGATTTACCAGTATAAAATTTGTTGCGCTTTTAACGCAATCATAACCTAGGGACTCCAAATTCTTATAAAGATACTGTTTTCCAGTTGCAGTCAGCTTCAAAGTTTTTGAAACAAATTTATTGTCATTAACTGCCTCAACCGCTGCGGCCTGAGCAAGAGAATTAACGTTGAACGGTTCCCTTACCTTATTCATGGCCGAGATCAACTCTTTCCTGGCAACCCCATAGCCTACTCTTAGACCGGCAAGGGCGTAAATTTTAGAAAACGTCCTCGTTATAATTACATTCTTTGCCTTAAGGTACTTAATGCTCTTTGGATAATTCTTCATGTTTTTTGCGAATTCATAATAGGCCTCATCCAAAAAAACAATTGTGTCTTTTCCCACCTTTTTCATAAAACAATCGAGCTCTTTTCCTGTAACATAACTGCCAGTCGGATTATCAGGATTTGCTATAAAAACTATTTTGGTTTTCTCACTAAGCTTCTCAGCCATCTTATCCAAATCATACCGAAACCCCTTAAGAGGTACAACCTTGACCTTAAGGTCTTGAATCAGAGAGGCGATTTCGTAAATCAAAAATGTGGGCCTTGCTACTATCACCTCGTCGCCTTTTTTTGTGAATGCCTTTAGTGCAAGGATAATGATTTCATCGGAACCATTTCCAAAAATCAAATTTTCTGGTTCTAATCTTAACATAGTCGAAACGGCTCTTTTTAGATAAAAACATCCTCCGTCAGGATACCTGTTAAGGTCATTTAGCTTCCTCTTGATAGCACCTAAGACCCTTCTCGAGGGTGAAAGAGTATTCTCGTTCGAGGCCATTTTTATAACGCGGTCCTTTAGACGTAGCTCCCTCTTGACTTCCTCGATAGGCTTCCCAGGTTTGTACGTTCTTATCTTCAGTATATTTTTGTTTGCTAATCTAATCATTTTTTTAGTTTTCTGAGCCAGCCGGATACGATCCGAGTATCTTAAGATACGAACAGCTCTTCTTCAATTCCTTTAATGTCTTTTTTATCTTTGAGTTATTGACATGCCCTTCTAAGTCGACAAAAAAGTAGTACTCCCAAGCCCTCAATTTGGAGGGTCTTGATTCTATTTTTGTAAGGTTTATTCCGTTTTTCTTGAAAGGAACAAGCGCTTCGTGAAGCGCACCTACCTTGTCTTTAACAGAGAACATTATTGATGTCTTATCTTTTCCCGTGGCAAGTGCCATATCTTTGGCGATCACTAAAAACCTTGTGATGTTGCGGGAAAAATCCTCTATTGACGCTGCCAAAAGCTTCAATTTGTACTTGTCTTTTGCAAGTAAACTTGCTATGCAAGCAGCGTTTTTCTTCTTTGAAACAATCATGGCAGCCTGTGCCGTCGATGATGTTTCGTGAAGAGAAGCATTCGGCAAATTATTCCTTAACCATAGTCTACACTGACCGAATACTTGGGGATTGGAATAAACCTCCTTTACAGTACTCAAACTTCCACTATGACCAAGCAGATTATGAAATATTGATAGATACACCTCCGAACAAATCTTGAGGTTCGAATCTATGAACATGTCGAGGGTGTGGCTGACTGCTCCTTCAGCGGAATTTTCAATGGGTACAACACCATAATCTGAACGACCCTTTTCCACCTCACTGAAAACATCCGTAATGCTCTTACAGGGTCTATAATTTACGCTGCTTCCGAATTTATCCATGGCAGCGAGATGCGTGAAAGTAACTTCGGGTCCAAGATATGATACTGCCAATGGCTGCTCAAGACTCAGTGCGCTTGACATTATCTCTCTGTAAATTGCTTTAAGCCCTTTATCCGTAAGCGGTCCTTTATTTAAACGCACAAGTTTAGCATAAATTTCGCTTTCCCTGTCCGGTGCATAGATAGGAAGCTTTCTATTTGTCTTGATCTTACCGACAGACAAAATGAGCTTAGCCCTTTTTGTCAATAGCTTTAATATTTCTTTGTCGGCTATATCTATTTTATGCCTGAGGTTCTTTAGGCTCATCTTTCACCTCTTCTTTTTGTGTGTTCTCGGTAGTTGTCCCGCTTTGAGAAGTTTCTGCCTGTAAAACAACTTCTTCAGCGGGAAATTTTTTCTGTACCATTTGTTTTTTCTCATAATCCAAATCGCTTTCGCAGAATTCCTTTAGCGGCGGAAGGGATTTTAAGTCATTCAATCCAAATCTCTGTAGAAAATCTTCGGTCGTACCATACAAAAGGGGCCTGCCTGGAGAATCTTTTCTTCCTCTAATCTTGATGAGATTTTTCTCGATGAGTGTTTTAAGTACACTATCCACGTTTACACCTCTGATCGCCTCGATCTCTGATTTAGTTATTGGCTGCCTATATACTATGATAGCCAGTGTCTCAAGCGAAGGTCCCCTTAGCTTATCTTGTGGCTTCTTATACAACTTATTAAGCCATACGCCATATTCGGGTTTTGTAACTAGCTGGTAACCGCCAGCAATCTCTTCAACGTGAAAACTCCTATCTTCACTTTTATAATATTCGTTTAAACCGCTAACGGCTTCTTTTATCGAATCCTGCTCAACCCCTCCTAAGATTTCCACGATCTTGTCAAGAGGGAGCGATTTCTCGCTCGAAAATAACAACGCCTCTATAATTTTTTCTATGTTCTTATCTACCATTTTTCTGTCCCTCAAATGCCCTTACGCGGGCTTGGTTTCTGTTTTTTTTGTATCTACTATTTTGACATTTCTTAAAATCTTAATATCGCCAAACTCTTTATCCTGCTTCACCAGTACCTCATTAAGACGAATGAGTTCAAGAAGGGCGAGAAATATAGTTATTGCCTCTAGCTTAGTCTTCGCCTTCTTAAAGAGGTCAGTGAAATATATCACTGGTTTATCAACGAGCATGTGAAAAAGGTCATGAATCTTTTGACTTACTGTGAATTCATCTTGAAGCACCCGATAAAATTCTTCTTTTGAAACATTCTTTACTACCTTTGCAAACGCCGTTATGAGGTCGAATATACTTGCCTCAAACCCTTCATCCCCTTCATCAGAAGCGGGTAAATCCTCAATGTTATCAGGCTTGCCTGCTCGGCTATAAATCCACTCTCTTTTTTTGTCCATGTCGGCCAAACTTCCTGCAGCCTCTTTGAACTTTTTATACTCAATGAGTCGCCTTACAAGTTCTGATCTGGGATCCTCTCCTAAGGTCTCTTCTTCTATCTTTTCTTCCTGCGGTAAAAGGAGCCTACTCTTTATGTGCAATAGCGTTGCCGCCATTACAATAAATTCACCAGCTATTCCCAAATCAAGCGCCTTTAGCATCTCAAGGTACTCCAGATACTGGTCGGTTATCTTAGCAATGGGGATATCGTATATATCAATCTCCTCTTTCTTGATTAAGTATAAAAGCAAATCAAGCGGTCCTTCAAATACAGGTAGTTTTATCTTATAGCTCATGTTTTACAGTAAGCCTACTTTAGACCGAACTTCTTTCATTGTTTTCGACGCAGCTTCTCGTGCCTTCTCTCCACCCATCTTTAAGATATTCAATATCTCCCCTTTATCGCTGAGTAAGGCCTTTCTCTTTTCCTGTATGGGCTTAAGGGTCTCTACAAGAAGATCTGATAAATTCTTTTTACAATCTGTACAACCTATATCGGCATTCTTGCACGATTTAGCCAGTCCATCAGCCCTGTCAGGGGCAAATATTTTAAAGTAGTTACAAATATTGCACTTATGGGGATGGCCTTTATCTTTACGGTAAACCCTCTTTGGATCCGTAAACATCGTGCCGACCTTCTCCTTGATAACCTTGGGTTCATCGCTTAATGCTATAAAGTTTCCAAAACTTTTGCTCATTTTTCTTCCGTCGGTACCTAAAAGTTTAGGTGATTCTGTCAAAAGTGTTGTTGGCTCAGGAAATATTGGTCCGTAAATCCTATTAAAGCGTCTTACGATCTCACGCGTCAGTTCAAGATGGGCTGCTTGATCAACGCCCACAGGAACAACATTAGCCTTATACACCAGTATGTCGGCTGCCTGAAGAACAGGATACCCCAAAAATGCATAGGTTGTTAAATCCCGCTGTTTTATTTCGCGTAGCTGTTCTTTATACGTCGGATTTCTTTCAAGCCGCGCAAGAGGCGTCAAGCACGAGAGCATCATGTCAAGCTCCAGATGTTCAGGTACATGGGACTGCACGAATATCGTTGACTTCTCGGGATCAAGTCCGCAGCTAATCCAATCCACAACACAATTAATAACAAAATCTTTAATGCGATCAGAATAGGCATATTCGCTCATAAGCGCGTGCCAATCCGCAACCATATAAAAACAATCGTATTCCTCTTGAAGCTTAATCCAATTATTTAATGCGCCTACCAAATGCCCCAAATGAAGTGGGCCCGTCGGCCTCATTCCGCTAAGTATCCTTTTCTTCATATCACTAGTCCCAATCTTAACAAATATTACTTCTTTCTTTTCTTGTCCAGTCTTCTGGCAACCTTCTCAACAACAAAACTTTCAATGATATCACCGGGTTTTATATCGTTTTGGCCTTCAAGTGCTATGCCGCACTCAACGCCCTCGCTAACGTCTTTTGCGTCATCCTTAAATTTTTTTAATGACCGAATTCTACCTTTATAAATCTCCTTACCTCCTCTTAAGAGACGAACGGGATTCGGCCTTGAAATCGATCCTTTAACAACAATAGAGCCAGCAACAAATCCTATCTTTGAAACCTTAAAAACTTGCTGAATCTTTGCCCGGCCCTGCATGACTTCTTTAACGGTCGGCTCCAATAACCCTTCCATAGCTGCTTTAACATCGTTAACCGCCTCATAAATAATATCGTAACGCTTTACGTCAACCCGTTCTTTCTTTGATATTTCATCGGCCTTAGGGTCTATCTTCACGTGAAAACCAATTACAACGGCCTCTGCAACTAACGCTAGCATTATATCGCTTTCACTTATATTGCCAACACCAAGGTGCGTTACCTTAAGCTTGACTTCATCAGTACTCAAGGCCTCAAGGGATTTTGTCAACGCCTCTACTGAGCCTTGAACATCTGCCTTAAGAATTATTTTAAGCTCTTTAACCTCACCAGCTTTTATCTGCTCATAAAAATGTTCGAGGCTCACTCTCTGTGATCCACGCAGGCCCTTTTGTCTTTTCTCTTCCTGCTTTAAAAGAGATAGCGTTCTTGCCTTCTTTTCATCCTTTACAACGAAAAATTCATCGCCTGCCTCCGGCATGCCAGACAAGCCTAGTATCTCTACCGGTGTTGACGGGGGGGCCTCTGTAACACGCCTGCCTCTATCATCTATCATGGCCTTTATCTTTCCGTAATAGAGCCCACTCAATATGGTATCGCCTGTTTTTAAGGTACCGTGTTTTACAAGAATGGTAGCCACAACCCCCTGACCCGGAGAAAGCTTTCCTTCTATGACAACCCCACGTACGTGAATATTGGGATTTGCTTTCAGTTCTAAAAGCTCTGCTTCCAATAATAGCATTTCCAAGAGCTTATCTACGCCCTCGCCGGTTTTTGCTGAGACGGGAACCATTATCGTTTTACCGCCCCAATCCTCAGATATCAAACCCTGTTCTGACAATTGCCTTCTTGCCTTATCCAAATTTATATTCGGTAAATCGCATTTATTTATGGCAACTACTATTGGAACATTGGCGGCCCGTGCGTGATCTATAGCCTCTTTTGTCTGAGGCATAACGCCGTCGTTAGCGGCAACAACAAGAACCACTATATCCGTTGCGCTTGCCCCTCTAGCGCGCATGGCTGTAAATGCCTCGTGACCAGGCGTATCCAAGAAAGTAACTGAACCCTTATTAATACTCACCTTATAAGCACCTATGTGCTGGGTAATACCGCCTTTTTCTCCGGCAACTACCTTTGTTTTTCTTATATAATCAAGAAGCGATGTTTTTCCGTGATCAACATGCCCCATAAACGTGACAACAGGAAAACGTGGTACGTGCTTTAACTTTACCCTGCCGACTTCTTCGTATTCTTTGGTAAGCTCCTCCTCTAGCGTCTTGGACTTTATTATTTCATATCCGTATAAGGCAGCTATTTCCGATGCAAGAGGCCCCTCCATATTCTGATTTATGGTAGCAAATATATTCTTTTTCATGAGGGATGAAATCAAAGTACTCGGCTTTATCCCTAATCTTACGGAGAGCTGCTTTATTGTAACAGGTAATTCCAATTCCAGCGGCTTAAGAGAAACCTTTTTTTCTTCCTTTGGCTCGGGTTTCGCTTCAATCTTTTCCTCAACTTTTTCTTCTTCCTTTTCCGTAACCTTCTCAGGAGCTATTTTTTCTTCTGTTGCTTTGGGCTTTTTTGTTTGTTTCTTTTTTCCCTTAACCTTCTTGGGAACACTGCCTTTGAGCTCGAGCCTGATAATCTCTACGGTCTCTTCTTCGATTGCACTCATGTGCCCTTTAACGCGGACCTTAAGCGCCTTTAACTTTTGGATAAGATCTTTACTGGAAAGCCCTAGTTCTTTTGCTAATATATGTACCCGAACAGACATTGTATCCTTTTCTTAACGTTTACCGTTATTTAACATTTCTTTTGCTGAGGCTATAATTTTCTCGGCACCTTTTTTGCCGATTCCCTCGAGCTTTGTTAATTCTTTTACGTCAGCCGCTGCAATTTTACTTAGGGAATCAAAACCTGCTTCTATTAAGACAGGCTCTGTCTTTTTACCTACCCCTTTTATCTTCGAAATTGACGGGGCCTTCTCTTTTTCCTTTTCTTTCTTTACAGCTGCTGCCTTCTCCACTTTCGGCTCTTTCTCGGGAGGCTCCTCACCCCTTATATCAATCTCCCAACCTATAAGCTTGGAGGCAAGCCTAACGTTTTGGCCGTGCTTGCCTATCCCTATAGAAAGCTGATCGTCCTTTAATATTGCTTCGATCCGTTTATGCTCTCTGTCAATATTTATCTTGCTTATTTCAGCCGGACTTAAGGCATTCTTAAGGTATGTCCTCGTATCGTCACTCCAACGTACAATATCTATGCGCTCACCGTGCAATTCTCTGACTATGTCTTTAACCCTTGATCCACGCATACCGACGCAAGAACCAACAGGATCTATCTTTTCGTCCTTCGAATAAACGGCCACCTTCGTACGTTCCCCATCTTCCCGTGCTATGGCCCGTATCTCAACTATGCCCTCTAGGATTTCCGGGACCTCGAGCTCAAAGAGTTTTTTTATAAACTCCGGGCTTTTTCTTGAAAGCACTATTTGGGGGCCATGCGAAGTCTTATTCGTCTCCATTATATATGCGCGTATTCTATCACCCTGTTTATACCTCTCCTTCGAAACCTGCTCAGAACGGGGAAGAATGGCTTCTGTCTTTCCCAGATCTACTATTATGTTTCCCTTTTCGAATCTGTGAACAAGCCCCGTTGTTATGGTAGTCACCTTTTTCGTGTAATCCTCATAAATAATATCCTTTTCAGCCTCACGGATTTTCTGAATAATGACCTGCTTGGCTGTCTGTGCAGCAATTCTTCCGAATTCTTCGGATCGTACCTTTTTTCTGCCAGAAGTTACCTTTATCTCACCCGTCTCCTTATCCACTTTAACAGAGATATTTTCTTTATCTCTACCCAATATTTTCCTTGCAGCACTTAATAGGGCCGATTCTATCGCCTCAAAAAGTATTTCCTTTGATATCCCTCTTTCTCTTTCAAGGGAATCAAGAATGTTTAAAATCTCGTTGTTCATTTGTTATCCTCTTTCTATTTCAATTCGCTGTCTAATTTCGCCTTTGCAATCTTATCAAGCGGAATCTCCGATGATACCCCTTCCTTAGTTTCTACTACTATACTTTTTTCTCCAATTCCAACCAACGTACCTCTAAAAACGTTATTGCCTTCTATGGGTGCATAAGTCGTAGCCTTGATGCGCCTTCCCATCGCCCACTTGAAATCCTTTGGCTTCTTTAAAACCCTGTCAAGGCCGGGAGAAGATATCTCCAATATATAGAAATCATTAATAACAACCTGTTCATCTAGAACCTGGCTTAGCTCGTTATTAATATCAGCACATTCATCGATACTCACACCATTTTTCTTATCCATCAAAATGCGAAGGACCATAGCTGAGCCTTCCCTTTTATAGGCCACGTCTACAACAAAAGCGTCTTTTTTCTCTGCTATTGGAGCAAGGATTTCCATAACCCTTTGGATAACATCCATATACAATAAAAAAAGTGGGTCCTTTAGATCCCACTTTATCCCTCCTTTTATGAATAAGTGTAGTATTATC
>JABMRN010000170.1 GCA_013202515.1 Candidatus Omnitrophota bacterium
TCTCTGGGGTAAAAATCGCTGTCCAGAGCGCAAGAATTGAAAATGATAACGACATGCCCATAACCCTTAATGCAATAGCAGTCGGGGACTATCTAGAAATAGAAGGTTCTTTCACGGGACCGGGTCAAATGATGGCTATGAAAATCGAAAAACAGTATCCAGAACAGGATGAAATTAAGGGAAGAATTGAATCGCTCAATGCTGCCGATAACAAACTGATTATAAGCGGCATAACTGTAAACATTTCCCAGGATGCATGGTTGGAGGGGCATGATGATATGCGGATCTCAATTGCACAGCTTGCTGTGGGCAGCTATATCGAGTGCAAGGGTAGCTGGAGCGGTCCGGCTGAGTTCACGGCAAACAAGATAGAGCTGGACTAAAAGCAGCAATTGTACAATAAGAACATTTGTAAAAACATAGAAACTGCATTTTTGCGACTTTGAATGGCCAAGTGTCAGAATCATAAACGGTACAAGCAAACACCATAAGCATTAGGCGACAAGTATGGAAAAGAAAGCAGGCGCTGCACATAAGAAGCGTATCATTTCTATTGATTATTTACGCGGAATTGTAATCGTATTAATGGCGCTGGATCATATACGGGAGTTCTTTACTTCCGTGAGATTTTCACCGACAGATTTATCTCAGACTAGCGCAGCTTTATTTTTTACGCGTTGGATTACACATTTCTGTGCGCCGGCTTTTGTTTTTCTCGCAGGCACAGGAGCTTTTCTGTATGGGAATCGAGGCAGGTCTAAATCTGAGATTTCACGTTTTTTATTCACACGGGGATTATTTCTAATATTCCTGGAATTTACGGTTATCCGTTTTGTAGTTACATTTAATTTAAATTATTTTTCTCCGGGTTCAACCGTTGCCCAGGTTATATGGGTAATAGGTTTATCAATGGTTATGTTAGCAGCTTTAGTTTTTTTATCAGATTGGCTTATAGCTTTGTTCGGGATCGGGTTGATACTAGCACATAATTTTTTTGATACAGTTACTGTTGTGCCTGCTTTTGAGTGGCTCTGGATCATACTGCACAAGCCAGGACTTTTAGCACTTCCTTTGGGATTAGAGGTTAAGCTTGTTTATCCGGTTGTTCCTTGGGTCGGTGTAATGGCTTTAGGGTATGTGTTTGGTAATATTGTGGCTCTAGGGGAGGTAAAGCGCAGAAAAGTTTTTTTCTGGCTTGGTCTAGGACTTGTTCTAGCATTTCTTATTATTCGTTGCATAAACATATATGGTGATCCCGCTTGTTGGGCTTCGCAAGGAAGTTTTTTATTCACCGTATTATCATTTCTTAACTGCACCAAGTATCCACCGTCTTTACTATATCTGCTTATGACGCTTGGACCGGCAATATTAGTTTTATCTTTTTTCAGTGAAAAGGATACTCCTTTATCGAAATTCTTTGTAACTTTTGGTCGGGTGTCTTTATTTTTCTACATACTACATTTTTTTACTATGCATATAGTTGCGGTAATACTTGCGATGCTTAGATATCAGATAATACCTCACTGGCTTTTTGTTAATAATCCGGTATTTAGCAGGCCGCCATTTCCTTCAGGACCTACTAATTACGGCTACGATTTGATTGTTGTTTACTTGGTATGGGTTGCGGTGACTCTTTTGCTCTATCCTGCATGCAGGTGGTATATGAAATATAAGGCTTCACATGCTTATCCCTGGTTGAGCTACCTGTAAGATAAAAATATGGGATAGTACTATTTTAAACAATCAGGATATAGGGAATGATTATCAGAAAGCTTAACGATTGCCGGCAGTTTATTTCCGGGGATAAAGCGGTCTTGCGCGAGTTGCTGCACGCGGATAAAGGCAGTTTTAAATTTCGCTACAGTTTAGCGCACGCACGGGTGAACCCTGGCGGTGTCACCCTACCGCATAAGCTTAAAACAACAGAAGTTTATTACATCTTGGAAGGAAGAGGAGTAATGCACATTGGCGCAGAATCCCGCAAAGTCGGGGCGCACTATGCAATTTATGTACCGCCAAAGAAGCTGCAGTATATTGAGAATAAAGGAAATACGGATTTGGTTTTCTTGTGCATTGTAGATCCGGCATGGAATGCCGAAGACGAAAAAATTTTAAAAAAATAGGCACACATTTAAAAAACGTGCTAATGAGGTCCATTAATGAGTAAATTTGGCTGCATAAGAGACCTGTTTGATGATAGAGACTATTTGATGCGTGCGTACCTGCCGCTTGTAAGACTCACCAAAAAGGTCGACTATGCACCGAGACTATCACCTGTCAGAGATCAAGGCACTGAGGGGACTTGCGTAGGTTTTGCCACAGCCACCGGTATGAAAGAATATCAGGAAATAACCGATTACAAAAAGCTTATTCGCCTTTCACCGCGTTTTATTTATAACGAATGTAAAAAGATCGACGGTATGCCCGAAGTAGAAGGCACTACCATCCGAATAGCTATGAAGGCTCTTAAGACAAAAGGTGTCTGTCAAGAGAAGTTTTGGCCGTACCGTCCCCGCCAAACGGACAAAGCCAAAAGAGGAGCTCTTACAAACGCTAAAAAATTCCGTGTTGTCAGTTATGCCCGTATACTTAACCTGAATGAACTGCGCTTGAGCCTTTATTCTAAGGGACCGTGCGTCATAGGCGTTGAGGTCTTTGAAGGATTCATGAAAACTGAAACAGGCGTTGTTCCGCTGCCCAGAAAAAGTGAAGAAGCCCTGGGAGGGCACGCCATTTGCGCCGTAGGATATGATGATCAAAAGAAGCTCATTAAATTTAAAAACTCATGGTCAATTAAATGGGGTCGGAAAGGGTATGGGTATTTACCGTACGCTTATATCGAGCAATATATAATAGATGCGTGGAGCTCGGTGGATATAGAGGACCCAGACCCGCTTACGCTTGCAAGCGTTATCATGAGTAGCAAGCGGATATCAGCTTAGATAACCAAAAGAAGCCTGGTAATTAAGGGTAAGATATTAGTCTTATACACTCTTTGGAATTACCGTAACCCTCCAAAATACCTTGAGACTATACCTTCCTTAAAATATAACCTTCTTTGTCGATAGCAAATTCTTGAAACCTTGCAAATCCCCTTGATTGAGGGTATATTTGAAGAAACCGAGGAGGCGTTAAATGACAATTGAAATGATACGTGCAGCATTAGGCTGGTGTTCTATAATCAATATGGGATTACTCCTGTGGTGGTTCTTTGCTATTACAGTGTTACATGATTTGGTCTATCGATGGCATACAAAATGGTTCAAGCTATCAGTAGATAAGTTTGATGAGATTCACTATACAGGCATAGCGTTCTTCAAGATAGCCATATTCTTTTTCAATATTGTTCCATATTTTGCATTACGCATTGTTGGGTGAGGAAATAACCACCCGCCCCAAAGCAAAGGAGATGTTTAAATGAAGAAGGATACAAAGAGAATCATAGCGAGAGAAGGGCTTATATTGCTCTGTGCCATACTTTTATCTGCAGTTATCATATTTGCTCTGGTTGCAACCGAGCTTGCAGTAGGTGGTGAGCAAATCGGTCAAAAGATATTCACATTTGCTGTCATACTTTTGCTTCTTGCCTATCCCATCTATTTACTTACGCGCTTCATAGTCTGGGCAATTAGAACATTAAGGGATCAATAATATATAATCTTGTGCCGGGTAACAATTCGAGCTTAAAACTGCCCACATATATCCGGAGTGGCTGCCAATGTAGGTAGCAAGATAGGTACACGAATGTTTACTTAATTCTAAAAAAAGGAGGAGTTAATATGTCAGATATCATGCGACAAACTAAAGGATGGTTCCTGGGCGCAGGGATCATATTGATCATTCTCGGAGCGGTGGCTATATCGGTGCCGCTAGCTGTCTCTATCGCTGTTGAAATTCTCTTTGGGTGGATCTTCGTTTTAAGCGGCGTTGTTACTATTATTCATTCGTTCCGCGCGTTAAATTCCGGCAAATGTATCCTGAGGCTTCTCATCGGGATAGCTTATCTCGCAATCGGTATCATGTTCCTGATGCATCCGATGCAGGGCGTGCTTACCTTGACGCTACTCTTAGCCATTCTCTTTGCGTTCCAAGGAATAACACAGGTTGCTGTCGCATTACGACTCCGGCCGCTGCCCAACTGGGGCTGGATGCTTGTCAGTGGTATCGCGGCTCTTATACTGGCCGCTATTATTTTCTCTGGGTACCCCGGCAACGTGGCATGGATACTCGGCCTGCTTGTAGGAATAAACCTGATATTCAGTGGCTGGACGATGTTAATGCTCTCATCTGCTGTGGATACCGCATAAAAGAACAAGTCATTCTGTACAGCTATCATTCCAATCCTTTCTCCAATAATTTTAATGACGGAAGTAATTCTTTCTTTTACTTCTTTTTGGAGATAGCTAGACTTCGCTGCTATTTCTTTTTTACTTGGCATTATGTCACCCCTGGGTTAAGAATGTAAATCAATAAAATCAATTTGTTTTATCTCTCTATTATATATAACGTAAAAAACAGCAATTTTATTGCATATTATTTTAAAAAATAAAGTGTACAGATACGGTAACCGTTAAGTGATTCCGCCGCCAGTTGTAGTTTGGATACATAGCTTTTCCTTGATTTTGGATGTAAATAGGGCTACGCCTCCTGCGCCTAAGTTATTTTTTAATTTCACTTTTTAAATAGAATCGCTATAATAAAAACACAAAATGAAAATAATTAATAAAACATTAACGCTCGATGAACATAAACAAATGGCTTTGGCTGGGTTTGGAAATATGGTAAAAGCCGTTGTTGACGTTGATAGAGAGCTTATAGCGGTCAATGCTGAACTTCACCCTGACCTGGATAGCAATCCTTCTAGATAATGGCTCAAAGCAGAAAAGCCTTTGGGGAATTAACTTTTATCCCGATATCGAGGATAGCGGTTTTATTGAATTTGATTCTATGATTAATATGCGCCCTTCCCAAGGTAATAAAAGCCGCGGTGTAGAAGATAGAGGAATATACAGTAAAATTATTGAAATCGTAAACAAAAGGATTGAGCGATGAGTTATCAACATAGAAATCTTGCAGGTGGGCGTTGGAATCGGTTGCCATTTCTGGAGAAAATGGCGAATATTGGAAGTGAGGTAGAGCGTGCCCTCAATTGGCGAGAGAAACATAATGCTATCTATAGCCAACAAGCTTCTCTACGGGCTCTCGAGTTGATGGACTTAACGCTTGACAGTGTTAAGGGTTTTGCCCGCCTTAAAGAGCTTGCTCGCTTACGAGAGGCGCTCGTGGATTACTTTTTTGGAGCAAATGAGTTTATGTCTACAACGGAATCGTGGAAAAAATATTTTTCTCATTTTACCTATGCAGCGCGCAGAAATTATTAGTAGCTTCTTAACCCTTATCGCCCCTTAATCGCGGACCCCATTAATCACCCTAAATTCAAACAAAATAAATATTCAAACAATATAAATCAAGCATATTTCACTTGGGATTGTGTATTTTAAGGCGTATAATTATATAATCATGAAAGCAGGCGACATACTATTATTCAAGGGAGAGGATACCATTTCCTCGCTTATAAA
>JABMRN010000171.1 GCA_013202515.1 Candidatus Omnitrophota bacterium
CTTTCTATGTGCTTAAGGATTGATTTCACGCTCGGAATGCCTTCTTTTGTCATAACTTTGTCGCCTAACCAAAGCATGCGGGCGGAGGTATCTTCTAGCGCAAGCAGAAGCTGTCCTTTATAGTACTCCTTTGCCCGTTTAAGCTCATCATTCGATACTGCGTTCCTTTTTAAATCTATAAGCTCTTTCATTATTGACTCTAGGGCAACCTCTGTCTTTGAATTATCAATGCCTGCATGGATAAAAAAAGCCCCTGTTTCCTCATACTTTTTAAGGCTTGAGGAAACATCGTAACAGAGCGCCCTTTTTTCTCTTAGTTCCTCAAAAAGCCTTGATGACATATTGCCGCCTAAAATAATATTTAGAAGTCCAAGAGTATACCTATCCTTGCTTTTCCTCCCAGGAGCATGAAAGCCAAGCGCAATATGCGTTTGTTCCGTCGATTTGAAATGAAACTTCAGCTTCTTCTGTTTTTGTTTAACCTCAAAATTTTCGTAGTGGGGTGTCTTTCCTCTCTGATTGCCCGGGCCTAATCTCATAGTCACACCTTCTAGAAATTTATGAATCCACATTTTTCCTGTTGCTACAACCGAAATGTTTCGCGGTGTATAAAATTTCTCTTTGTAATCTACAAGATCCTTTCTCCCTATTCCCTTAACTGTTTCTGTCGTGCCTGTAAGGGGTCTGCCTAGGGGATGGTTCCCCCACATAGTCGAAGCCAATATTTCGTGGACGTAACTAGCAGGCTGATCTCTGTACATCTTTATTTCTTCGTAAATAACCTCTCTCTCAAGCTCGATGTCAACTTCGCTCAACCGCGGATTAGCAACCATATCGCAAAGTACGTCCAGACCCAGCATATAATGCCTAGCTGGCAGCTTCACAAGATAACATGTAACTTCCTCTGATGTAAAAGCATTAAAATGACCGCCTACGCCTTCGATTTCCTGTTTAAGCTGGCTGACTGTCCTAGTTGTTGTTCCCTTAAAAAGCATGTGCTCAATAAAATGCGTGATGCCGCTTAATTCCTTATCCTCATATCTTCCGCCCATACCGATCCAAATTCCGATAGAGACGCTCTCCATGTGCGACATAGGAGAGCTAACAATATTAAGTCTATTATCGAGCGTTTTCTTTTTATATAGTAGCATTTTTTATTTAATGGAATCCAAATAGCTCTGCAAAATAACTTGGGCTGCAAGTTTATCAATTTTTTCTTTGCGCTTTTTTCTCGTAACGTCTGCCTCTATCATGATGCGTTCGACTTGAGCTGTTGTCATTCTTTCATCCCACAACTTAACAGGAATATTGATTTCTCCTTTAAGGAAATCGCAAAATTCGATAACCCTTTTGGCCTGGGGTCCTTCGGTACCGTTCATATTAAGAGGGAGTCCCAACACAATTTCATCCACTTTTTGATCATTAATTATTGGCTTTAGTTTCTCTACGATCTCTTGATCACTTTCTGCTTTAATGACCGCGAGTGACTGGGCAGTAATGCCTAGAGGATCTGAAACTGCCACGCCTATACGTTTAGAGCCTATATCAAGTCCGAGCACTCTCTTCATGGCTTAATTCTCCGGACTAATTCTCTGACACGCTCGGCCTCGTTCTTCTTGCAAACAAGAACACCATTTTCTGTATTTACTACGATAATATCTTTTAAGCCTATTGCTCCGATGGTTTTTGATCCCGTGTTGTAAATTAATGAATCATAAACGTCTAAAGTCGCCGTTTTGCCAATACATATGTTCCCAGATATATCTTTCTTTTTTCCTTTCGATGAAAGTACTTTCTCTAAACTCGTCCATTTTCCGATGTCATGCCATCTAAATTGACCTTTTAGGCAATAAACATTCTTTGCCTTTTCCATCACTTGATAATCCAGCGATATGCTCTTAATACGCGAATAAGCACCTTTTATGGAAGAAGGAGTCTTATTTATCGTTTGTAAGTTCTTATATAGGAGAGGTGCGTGCTTCTTCATGGCATTTAGGATTGTTTTAGCCTTAAACATAAACATCCCCGAATTCCATAGAAAATTCGGCTTCTTTATAAGCTTAAGGGCTACTTTAAGGGACGGCTTCTCTATAAACTTATCTATTGAAAACACTTTTCCCTGAACCTTACTACGTATTTTCACATAACCGAACGATTCAGATGCATATGCCGGTTTTGTGCAAAGGCATAATAACTTATCAGGTTCTTTTTCGATAAATCTCATGCCTTCCCCTACAGTTTTTTCAAAATCCCGAACGTCCTCAAGGAATTGATCAACGGGAAGAACTAACATGATATCTTCGGCTTTTAGTTTTATTGCTGCAAGTCCTACTGCAGCCGCGGTATTCCTTCCAAAAGGCTCAATAAGAATATTCCGCTTAGGAATCCCTTGTAAAAATTCTTTAAGGAGAGGGGTTTTTGCATTATCTATTACCACGACTGTTCGGCGCCTAGAGGCTACGGCCTTTATCCTCTCGAGCACAGCTTGCATTAAAGCTTTTCTTCCGGCGAAACGAATGAATGATTTCGATTGCCCGTCTGTGGAAAGGGGCCACAACCTTGTCCCCTTGCCCCCAGCCAATAATACCGCGTAGAGAGAATGTTTCATTTTCATTTCTTTATTGCCCTTGCAAACGACCGGACTACGCGCCCGAGTCTTCGATCTATATCCCGCCTGCCTATATTCTTTTCGATTACCTTGATCAATGCGCTCCCTATTATCACGCCGTCGGCATAAGAACTAACAAGTCTTGCTTGTCGTGGGTTCGAGACACCAAAGCCCACACATACAGGTTTTGACGTCATTCGTTTTATTTTTTTGACGTGATCGTTAATATCTTTTGAGAGTGTTTTTCTCGCACCGGTTACACCCGTAAGAGAAACGTAGTATATGAAACTGCCTGATTTCTTTGCTATAGTTTTTAGGCGCTCATTAGTGCTTGTGGGCGCAGCTAGAAATACAACCGAAAAGAGATTATCTTGTGAATACCCTAGCAATTCACCCGCCTCCTCTGGAGGAAGGTCAGGCACTATCACACCGTCAACGCCTGATCTTTTTGAATCATCTACAAATTTCTTTAAACCGTATTGATAAATGGGATTATAGTAGGTCATAAACACGAATGGAATCTCGGTCTTTTTTCTTAGAGACCTTGCCATTCTGAGAATAGATCTTATAGTTATGCCTTTCTTTAGCGCCCTTTGGGAGGCGGCCTGGATAGTCGGACCGTCTGCAAGGGGATCTGAAAAAGGAATCCCTAGCTCCACAAGATCAACACCGTTTTTAGCAAGCTCTAGCGCAATCTTGTATGTTGTCTTTAAGTCCGGGTCGCCAGCAGTAATGTATGCAATAAACGCCTTTTTCTTTTTTCTCTTTAATTCTGCAAACTTAGTATCAATTCTATTCATATAGCAC
>JABMRN010000172.1 GCA_013202515.1 Candidatus Omnitrophota bacterium
CGATGTATTTGTTGTTGACACTCAAAGTGGTGGAATTCAATCCGAATCTAAACCGCCCGCGAACCCTGCCTCATCGGCAGGCGGGCGCGTAGGTTCGGAAGGCGGTTCGGACGAAACAAATGCATTAACACAGCCCAGTATTTTAGTAGACAGCGAAACAGGCAGAATTTCTTACAATCAAGAAAGGGGTGCTCATTTAACGGCGTCGCTTGATACAGCCCGCGATGAAAAAGTTAGCTTAAAAGAAATTTCAACGCTGATGATTTCCGAAAACCCGGATAAACCTAAAGACATTTCTTTAGTTGCTGTATCGGGTTCTCCAACATATCTGTTAAAAGAGGATGACACGCCTGACTGGAGCCAGATTGGCGATCTTGATGTAGTAGAATATTGCGAACAGGATGCATCTGATATTGTTGTCTGGTCCAGCCGCACAAGAGCAACCCAACTACCTATTAATTTCTCCATTTGTAATATTGATGCATTGTTCAAAGAAGATATTGTAATTGATGACAATAGGATAAATGTGGGCGCTTTCAGATTAACAAATCTCTATTTCGGTAATTACGATAGGCTGAACAGAATTTTAAATGAGGTTGGGCTGGAAGGCATCCTGGATAGGTCAGTCGAATTTTACATACATATGCTGCAACGAATAAAGCAAGATGTCGACTCTGGAAAAGATCTTCAGGAACATGCCGCCAAGATGCTTAAAAGGCTATATGAACTTGCATTTATGAGAGGAAAGGAAAAGGATTATCAATGGCTTTTGGAAACATATAAAACAATAAAGGAAAAATTTGATGAGGGGCTATTTAAAAGCGCATGCCAGAGAGCCTTAAATGGCTTGCAAGATACACAGAATCTGAAGGAAAACTTCACGGAAAGATTCGTAGGAATAAAAGCTGGTGCTGTCAAAGATGCCGGGGCGGTGGAGGAGATGCTTGCCGGAAAGCTACCCGACGGAATTCCGAGAATTGTTTTGAGAGAAGGTGAATATACAGACCTAAAAGATTACAAAGTTTTTTATAGACCTTATCCGACGTATCAAACATCCGTTCATTTAATCTCATGGAAAAGAAGAAGATTTGTACTGAAAAAATCGCTTACCCCGGGTTCTAAACCGTTAATAATTAACGAAGCTGTTACGATGAATCGCGTTAACCCCGAAAATAAAATCGATAACTTACCAGGAATGGCATATTTTGTTGAATTTCCTGATGAGGAAACGTACGGGATTCTTTTTGAAGAAATTACGGATAGCGACCGTCTGCATGAAATTGTCCGTGATAGAAAATCATTAGAAGAAATAGAGGCTTTAGATATTGCAATTAAGGTAGCTGAGATATTACAGAGGCATGTGCATAATAAAGGTGTTATTCACCGCGATATTAAACCCCAGCATATATATGTAAAAAAGGATGGGCAGGTTAAGCTATTGGATTTTGATATATCAGCTGCTCTTGAATATGATTGGGCAAAGGATCCGTACGGCATTCGGAGCCGATGCACCCCCTTGTATGCGCCGCTTGACATTGTGCAGGAAACGGCAAGACCGGATTTTTCAGATGACGCCTTTGGCCTTGGCGCGACCCTTTATTTTATGCTTACGGGTTCTGACTTACCCGATACGCAAATAAATCATGGCGATACACGGATGACCGAAAGAGAAATAAAAAACCCGGACATACTTCGTATAATCCTTAAAGCGACTAATTTCGAAAGGAAGGAAAGATATCATGATATAGGCGAGATGCTGGCTGATCTTAGAGAATGTAAAAGTAAGTTAGAACACGAAGGGGCCCGCGCCGGCGCGATGGAGGATACGAAGGACAAAAGACGAAGGATGAAGCCCGAAGATGCCGGCGCAGTGAACGAAGTGAGCGGAGTCCCGCACATTGACCAGCCGATGGATGACACCTGTGAATTAGATCCACAAATACAAAATATGCTCCCCATCGCCCAAGAAGCTGGTCCGGCAATTGAAACGAATATGCGTAAGGGCAGAAATGTCCTTATCGTGGATTGGAGCGTATTCAAGGATAGCGAAAGTGAACTGAAAAAGGATAAATGGCCGAATAAACTGGGAGTTGGAACAGGGTCAAGATTTTTCGTCGAATGCACCGAGACCTCAAAAGTTGACAGTATTATAAGGAAAATAAAAAGCGTACTCTCTAACAGGAAAAAATTTCCAGAAACTGTAAAGGATCCGGCCTCATGCATTACCGTTCAACTCTCAAGAAAGCTGAGCGATGGGGAAATAAAACAACTAAAAAAAGAAAAAGCTCTGGAAGGAGTGAGGTTTTTAACCGTGGATACAAAAGTTGATATCTCAAGGATGAAGTATAACGAAAGAAGAGCTTTTAGGTTCGATCTATACGC
>JABMRN010000173.1 GCA_013202515.1 Candidatus Omnitrophota bacterium
ATCATTATAGAATATAAGGGAGGAGCATTATTAATAGTGAGGAAAATCTATCCAGCCAAGGATATTCTTTGGCCAATAGGCGGTGGAATTGAGAGGGGTAGGAGTATGGAAGATTCGCTAAGAAAACGAGTGAAGGCAGAATGTAATCTTGAATTAGAAGATATAACTGAACTAGGCTGCGCCCGAACATTTTTTGCCACGGACCCTTTTGGCCACGGGAAGGGCACCGATACAATTAATTTCATGTATTTTGGCAGAGGAAAAGGAAAATTAAAACTTGATGATTTGCACGCCAGCCCCACTATTATATTGTCCGAGCAATACACGCAAGAATTTAAAGACAATTTGCATCCTTATGTTAGAGATTTCATGGATTTGGCAATGCCTTTGATATAAACAACTTTTAACATCGTTCATAGAAGAAACTATTTTCAAGTTGTTAAGAGCTTGACTTTTTTGCAGGTTTTGGTAACAAAGAAAATACACTATTCTTTAAGGAGGTAAAAAGAAATGTTCTGGATATGGGTAGCGATCGGTTGGATTATTTGTGGTATTACTGGAAGGATCATCACCAGACATCTACATGCGAAGATTTTTATGCCCGAAGAAGAGGATGAGAAATGGAATGGGTGTGAGGACGTACTGGCAGTTATTTCGGGACTAATTTATCTTGCTTTGGTAGGAATATTTGCACTGTTAGAGAAATTAGTAGAGTAATATTTCAGGAATAATAATGATGGAGGTTTCGCTTCCATCATTTTAATTATCGCCAAGTGGGCGATTTTTTGGTATAATAGAAAAATATGTTTAGCAAAGAAGCGTTCAAAGACATTATTAAAAAATATGAGTATGAAGAGATAGCATTTCTTGAAGACAAAGATGTAGGCCTGAGAGCTATTATTTGCATTCATAGCACTATTTTGGGTCCTGCTTTGGGAGGCGTAAGAATATTTCCTTACCAGTCTGAAAAAGATGCCGTGGTCGATGTTTTAAGATTAGGACGGGCTATGACTTATAAGGCGTCAGCTGCCGGATTAGATTTAGGTGGAGGAAAATCAGTCATTATCGGCGATCCTTCTAAAGACAAAAATGAAGCCCTGTTGAGAGCTTTTGGCAAATTTGTAGATAGTCTCAACGGAAGATACATTGCTGCTGAAGACGTTGGCACTGGTACCAAAGATATAGAAGTTATCTTGCAGGAAACAAAACATGTGGCCGGCATATCAGAAAAGTTAGGGGGAAGCGGCGATCCATCTCCAGTAACTGCCCGTGGGGTTTTTTCTGGTATGAAAGCTTGTCTTAGAGAGGTTTTTGGATCTGATTCTTTCTCTGGCAAGAAAATAGCTATTCAGGGCATTGCTGGCAAAGTTGGCAGCCATTTAGCTGAATTACTCAGTCAAGAAGGGGCAGTTCTCTTTGGCAGCGAGATGAATCAGGAAGCAGCAGAGAATCTAAAGAGAAAAATAGATTTTAAATTAGTGCCGTTAGATGAGATTTATGACATTGAAGCCGATGTTTTTTCTCCCTGCGCTATGGGCGGTATTCTAAATAATAATACTATTCCCAAGCTTAAGGTTAAGATTGTGGCTGGTTCAGCAAATAATCAGCTTTTAGAACTTGAGCACGGAAACATTCTTCACCAGGCAGGTATAATTTATGCCCCAGATTATATTATCAATGCCGGTGGGTTAATCAATGTTGCCCATGAGAGAAACCCTCAAGGTTATTTGAAAAAAAGAGCTTTAGCTGATACCGAAAAGATTTACGAGCGGATAAAGAGTATTATCAATGTTTCTAAAAAGGATAATATCCCTACTTATTTGGTCGCAGATAAAATAGCTGAAAAAAGAATTAACAACTAATATTTAATTAAATTAAGTTAAAAAAGTCGCCAGGCAGGCGGTTTTTTGATAGGATAGAGTAAACTAATATGAGTATAAATACAAATTGGTATATTATTATTGGCGCGCCTTCTTCGGGAAAGACAGAGGTAATTCGAGACTTAGCTTTTCTGGGATACACAACACTTGCTGAAGTTTCTAGAGATTTAATAGACGCTGAAATAAGTAAGGGAAAGACAGTTAAAGAAGTGAGGGTTAATGAAGCCGAGTTTCAGAAAAGGGTTCTTCAAATAAGAATTAAGGCTGAGAATAAGATACCACCTAAACAAACGATCTTTATTGATGGTGGAGGGATTCCCAGTAACATCGCTTATTATCAGATCGTTGGATTAGATCCCACTATTGTTATTAAAGAAGCTAAAAAGAGAAAATATCGAGGAGTTTTTTTCTTAGAACGATTACCGTTTGAAAAAGATTACGCCCGAGTAGAGGATGAAAAAATAGTCAGTGATTTAGATAGATTGCTTTATGAAGCCTATGTTAATCTGGGATATGATGTTATTCG
>JABMRN010000174.1 GCA_013202515.1 Candidatus Omnitrophota bacterium
GATTAAATGCAAGTGATTCTTGGCATAATACCAAAGTTGCTGCGACACGCGTAGGAAGGTATATGATGAAAAGAAGACTTTTTGATAAAATACCCCGATTCAGATTAATTACTGAAACAGGGGCCGTTTCTAGAGATGAACCTGAACTTGGTTCAGATGCAAGCGTGAACCTGTCCCCAGATAGCACCACTGAACAAGATAAGTTGGGGACAGATTCAGGATCAGGTACAGAACCGTCCCCAGATGTTGCGGAAGGTGACCTTGGCAGACAGGCCCATTCTTTAATGTCATCAGATGGGATCCTTAACCATGGTTCTTACAAAATTGGTGAAGCCCCGGATAAATTAACTGAGCATGGTATTATATCGTGTAATTGCCTCTTTGTATACGACGCTGATGCAAAGGTTGGCGCTGTAGCACATATAAATTTCTACCGCCTAGACTACGATAAACATTTTATGAATTCAGTTAAAAAAGCATTAAATGGCATGATCAACGAAATTGTTAGGGCTGGTGCGGACGAAAGTAAATTGCAATTTATTATAGTGAGACATACCGGTGTGAGAACAGAGCTAACATCAGAAGCAAATATGAGAATATTGGAGGAAGCAATTCAAAAACTAAAACGTTCAAGTAAGTCTGCCTTCATTGAAACCGATACAGTTACATTGGAATTGGAGAGTGGCAAAATATTAGATGGGGAAAGACGCTTAGTTGAACGATTCGAATCTGAAAGCGTTGTTTCGCCGGATGATGATAGCGGCAATAGAGCTTCTCCCGCTATATTAGTAACAGGTGCAATCTCTTTATGGATATATCTTATACTCTTACCATTCGTCATCCTAAACGACGCCATACTAGGCCTAATCAATAATAGAAAATACTACCAAGCCACACTAAACAAGCATCCAGTATTAGATAAAGTCCTTACCTTTATAGAGAATAAAGGATTAGTCTCTAGCCAATACCTCCCTACCTTCATAGCCAAACATCTCCCTGAATTAGCCGTTAAGCTTATCGATTATGTCTTGAATATTAATGTTGGAGAAGAGGATTATCCCAGAGAAGATACTTTTGTTTCGAGGGCATTTACGCGGACTTCTAATTCTTGGAATTTCTCGTTGTCAACTTTTGTTTTGACGAGAGTATCTATGCTTTCTGCAAGTCTTGAATTCGTTTCTGTGTTCTTATCGACTTTTTTAACGAGCTCTTTAACAGTAACAATCAAATCTTTGACAGCAATTTCCAGAAGGGTGATTCGTTCGGTATTAGAAGCTACCATTTCTTTGATAGATTTAATACCTTTTTTGACAGATACCATATCTTCACCAAAGACATGGAATTCACTTCGTAGTTGGTCAATTAATGTGCCGACTTCTGTTCCCGAGAATGTATCTTTATTACGTTTAGATTTTCGCTTCATAACGAAACATATGATACGCCCGCAAAAACTAGGTGTCAAGCTTAAAGTTATGTTTCTGTCGGGGATGGCTTTAGCGGCACTAATGTCCGGGCAGTCTGTTTCGCAGGTTGAATTGGCGAGTTTTGGTGCGCTAGGATTGCTTATTGGTGTAGCACGGGTGATGCTTTCTCCGCATACTGATAGAAGTGAAGGAGATTCTGAATCAAAGAAATCATCACGAAAACCACAGGGGTATTGGACCGTAGAAAGAGCAACAAATCTTTTACTCTCAGAGGAACTGTCTCAAGAAGTAAAAGATCCAACGAGCGGATACCAGTTAGGTCGGGCAGGGTACAGCAGAGCGGTGAATGTTCTCGTTAAAGAAAGCGGTTCCTGGAGGGAAGCTGTAAAGAAAATATTTGGAATAGAAAAGCCGCGGAAAAGTCCAAAGCAACCCAGATGGAAAGAGAAATATTCGGGTAGAAAAGCTTGGGAAGAAGTGAGAGCGATTCTTCCGGATTTCGTTAAAACTAAAGGAGGTTTGGTTGATACCCCCGATCCAAGAAAGATTCTTGATCGGGATCTCAACGCTAAAGAAATTCGCGCTTTAAAAAAACTCATAAACAAAGGCAATGGCCCTGCAAGACTTGCGCTTATTATGCCTCATAAAGGATTAGTTTGTAGCGTTGCAAAGAAAATAATACGCGGAAACAAGAGTTTAGGCCTCGATGAAGAAGAGTTAATAGATATTGGCATGTGGGGCTATACGACTCCGAAAGGAGACATTATGGGTGGCTTGGCCAGGGCAGCTGAATTATTTAAACCCAGCGATATAAGAAAAGCTAAATTCTCTACATATGCTGGAAGAGCTATCGATCTTGCGCTATGGAGATTTGTTAATAAAAGGGAAAAAGAAAAAGCAATATCTTTAAATAAACGTAAGGGAGCAGAAGACGAAAGGACATTGGAGGATCTGATTTCCGTTTCAGATCTAAGAAACGATGTGGAAGTTGTTAAACGAGAAGATTTGAAGAAATTGCTATGCGATCTTATTGGCGCTAAAGAAGGATCAAAAGCCGAAAGGAATATAGAGTTTTTAGTTTCAGAAAGCGTAGACGGATTGACGCAAGTTGAAATAGCGGAAAAATATAATATTAAAACTCGGGCAAGCGTAAGCATAGCTATTAAAACAATAAAGAAAAAAGTAATAAAAGCATTGAAGAAGTTAGAATTGTCGGAAGGTTTAACTATTGATACAATTGAACTATTAGATATTGCATTAGCCAGAAGGGCAGAGAAAAGAAGAAACAACTCTATTTCTCTCAACAGCATCCCCAAATCCTTCCTCCTATTATTAGGCGCCGGTGCGGTTTTGGCGGCGATGTTATTATTTTCACAACCCACAGGTGACGTCTTTACAGCAGGAATAATCGGTCCAACGTTAGTCGTGTTGCTCGCGGGTTTGTGGCTTCTTTTTGCATCAGGCAAAAGTGAGGCGGGGGAGGATAAAGGCTCTCCTATTGTTGATGCGGGTGGAGTTGGGACTGCGGATGAAAGGCGAAAATCTGATGAAGCTGAATTGATGCAAATAGGTGAAACATCAGGAATTTTATGGTATAGGATTGAAGGCAGTATTGGTCTGCAATATGTAGGAACTAAAGGATATGTTGTAGCTCATCAACTCGAACGGTACAGCGAAAAAACTAACTATGCATTTGCTTACGCAAATAAAGATATATCAGATCAGGTATTCTGTGAAGCCGCAGAAGACAAGATGATAGTTGCGGAAGGAGAGGCCAATGACACAGTAATCGGTGTCTCCGGATTGTTACCTTGTTATGCAATTGGTTTTAAAGGTATAAGCAAAGATGGTAAATCATTATATGGAATAGCGCATTTGGACAATAGAAAAAAAGAACGTCTCGAATTAATGAAGAGGTATTTAGTAGAACAATATAATCTTGACAGCATAGAAATGGTAATTGGTTACAGGGAAGATTATGAAAGTGAAGTAGAAGAAATCGTAGAAGTTCTTAATGAGGGAGAATTTAGCGCTGATTTAATAGCAAAAGTGCCAAGAAAGAAAATTACAGAGGAAGGTCCTAATCCTGCGAATCCCTATCCATATGATGATATGACGCACTATTCCATGGGTTGGAGTGAAATGTGTGCGACGGCAACGGGTTGTACAGTATTTAATTACAATGCCTTGAATCAACGTGCTACGCACGAAAGGGCAGTGAAAGTTACCCCAGCGATAAATAAAGAAGTATTTCTATGGTCAAAACCAATTCCAGTTCCGGGACCTGGAACGGTTACGCATGAACCTGGTTCAGATGCAAGTGCGGACGTGTCCCCAGATAGCCTCTTGGTTCCGCCACTCAACGCAATAATTCCTATGTATGATATTGTCAATGATGACGTAGCGCTGGCTTATAACGATATTTTAGAGGCAGCAAAGGCAGCAGAAATCAGTCGATTCGCTAGCATAGAACTGGGCTTACTCATGAGTGCCGAGAATCGTGATATGCATATTCTTCTCATGGGCGGTTTGCTCAACATATGCATATGGGATATGGCAAGAGCGTGTTTGGGTATTTGGACTGGAAGGGCAAATTTGGATGTCTGGATGGCGGAACCCTCAGATGCACAATCTCTTTGGATTACTTTACCGCTCCACGCAATAGAACATGCATCACGTCTCGAAAGAAAGTTTGGACCTGTATCGCGAAGTATAAAAAATGAATTTCCTATAACTTTCGAAATTGACGATACCGTGAAAGATCCTGGATGTGTATTCTTGCGTAATAGCAAAAACCCAAATGCATGGTTTTTTGACATACCCGATGAAATTACGGTTATCGTCTACCTGGACGGTAAAGAGACATTCCGACGCGAAGGGAGTTCGGGACGTCAGTTTGTATTGAATTTTGTAACGAAGTTCGAAGAAATATCATCATTGTTTGAATCGCACGAAATAGAGAGCCAAGAGGGTCAGACCCTTCCTGACGACATAAATAGTGGAGAGAGGGACGGTTCTGATTTAGGCGACAATATCCCCAAATCCTTCCTCCTATTAATAGGCACAGGAGTGGCTTTAGCGACGCTAATGCTTTCGCAACCAACAGGGGATGTCCTTACAGCAGGAATCATCGGTCCATGGTTGGGCATACCGCTTATGGGTTTGTTGGCTCTTTTTGCTGTGGGAAAGAGCGAGGCGGAGGAAGGAGATTACAAATCTAATCCTACCTTTGAAGAAGTTACTCAATGCATCCGAGATGGCCTTAAAAATGTGGACCAGAGTAGGGTTACAGTCAGGATAGAAGAAATAACAAACGATGATGACCGTCTTTTTTGGGATGCGTATACATTTGCTGTTACTGTGCTAAAGAAAAAAACTGATGCCGATGAAGAACCACACTCATTTATCACCTTCCGAATTAGTTCGTGTCTTCCCTGGGCTATTATAAGCCTTGTCCCCTATGATTTTCCACCTCGAAGATCTTATATGGTAGATATTATAGCGCACCGACACCCTTTCCAATTATTACCGTTGCGAATTACTGTCAATTCTACAGCAGAGTTTGTTAATAGGCTTACACAATCTATTAAATTCATTTCAGAGACAAGTGAGGCTAATCCCTTTAATGTGATAATGGGTATTGCTGGTATGAATGGGATAGAGGGTGAAAGTTTCTCGCAACTTGAACTGGAGCAGAGGCCGCCCGGGATGAATTTGAGTACAAATTCAAATGGAGAAGAAGGGGGAATAGGGGAAAATAGGGGAAGCGTTGCCGGTGATGTTGCTCCGCAAAGGACTATTGAATTAGCGGCTGACGTTCCGAAGGATGCTGGAAGAGAAAAGATAGAAGCACAAAAAGATGAAGAATCAGAGGAGGCATTTACGTGTAGAAATTGTAACGCTGAAGTTTCGCCATTGAAGACCACCCAAAGAAACCACTGCCCACATTGTCTCTGGTCAATACATTTAGATGATGAGAAGCCAGGCGATAGGGCTTCAAAGTGTAACGGACTTATGAGGCCTATGGGTGTTGAATTTAACTCAAAGAAAGGTTGGATTATTGTTTTCCAATGCCAGAAGTGCGGAGAGATTAAAAAGCATAAATCAGCGCCTGACGATAATTTCTCTGAGATAATAAGGCTGTCAGAACCAATAAGGGGCAGTAAAAAAAGAAAGGTCCGTCTTATTTCTAGTAGCGATATGCAGATTTTACCGCCGCCCACACATTATGCTGGGACAACAGATAATAGTGATGCAAAACGACGAGCAGAAAAGCTCGCAAAAGAGGGAGTATTGACTGGCTCTGAAGTTAGTTTACTACATACACCTGCCACACCAGGACAATGGGTCGGAATGAGCCGCGAAGAATTAAAATATGTGGCACAACTTATCGCAATAGCTCAGCGAAAGCTCGAACCACCCAGGTCATTAAGAGGTAAAACGGTTGTACTTATTATACCGGATTCGTTAAAGTTGTATTTCCTCGTAAAAGAACTCGCCAATGACATTGCAGCTTTATCATATGAACACCCTGAAATAATAAATGTATTACACAGAAGATTCGGAACATTGCAATTCGCAGAACCTCCCAAGGTTATTTTAAGAGGTCCTCAAGCAGCAGAGTATTTACTCTCCCAAGCGGCATATCAAGCATTAGATATTGTTACGTCTTATCGCGAACGCAGAGAATTCATGGCCGAAGCTGTTTTATCACCTCTGGCTCCATCCTTATTGCAGCCTTTAGGAAGATATTTGGCGAAGGGTGTTCCTCTTATAGGAGAAACAGGATTTAGATTAAATAGAGAAAAAATAGATTTTCTTTGCAGTGTCTGTACCGATCTTGATGAAATGCTTACCTGTATAAATGCGGGAGAAGCAGATCCAGATGAAATTAAGAAGCGCATAGGACTACTACAGCTTCTTTATACTAGTAACAGACCTTTTTTGTCTAGATATTTAGAAGACCCTGATAATTTCCTTAAGATTCCTAAAAAAGCACAATTAGAATTCGCTATAAGTTTGTTGCAAAAATCCGTATTTGCTTTTCATCATAACGATTTAGACGGATTTAGAGAAAACCAACGTAGAAGAGAAGAATGGCTGGATATGTTAGAGCAGTATCCTGAAACGCGAGAACTTGTTCCATGGTTAAGAAAGTTTCAAGCCAGCTTTATGAGCAGCCTTTTTGATGTACCAGTGCAAATTGTCCATGATGAATTACCAAGAAGAAATTTAGCCAGCGTTTATGAAAAGATGGAGAAATTTCCACAGCTTATCGAAGCTTTGAATAGAAGATTTCCAAAGCATGGTTTCGCTGGCCAAATACAAAGCATTCTTCAAAATGGTCCGGATTATCTTACTCGAAAATTTGCGAGGTCGCAGTTAAGGTTAGAGGATTCAGGGTTAAATGAGGAAGAAGAAACTCTATTGCCAGAAGCTCCGGTGTCAAATGTTGTCTCATCTTTGATCCCGACACCAGATGGACAGAGACCCTTGGCTTTGCCTGAACCTGAGGGAGACAAGGGAAGCGTTGCCGGTGATGTTGCTCCAAGAATTGTGGCAGAGCTGAGTGACGGCAGGACACCGGAAAAACCATTCCCGCACTGGAGCGGTTCTGATGCTGAGAAACTCGAGGATTTTGTAAATCAGAAAGAAGTGGCGGATAAATATGATGAGTGGTCTAAGAGATTAGTTGATGCGTCAAAGGCCCTTCAGCCCGGGGAAAAGCGCTCGATAGCGTTATATGCCGGGGCTATGCTAAATAACGCAATTCTTTACAAGGATTTTGATAAATCTTTAGAAACGCTAAGAGATAATCACGTATTTAACGGCGGGACGATTTTCTTATACGCAAGAAATGAAGAGGAGAATGATAAAGCAAAAGGTTTAAAGGCGCATATGAAATCTATATTGGGAGATGAGGCAGAAGTTGAAATTATAAATTTAGAAGAAGATGAAGATGATGAAAATACGCGTAATTATTACATAGAGAATCCACTACAAGAGCTTGATTGGGTTGCTCGACAGATGCAGCAAAAAGGCGCGAAAAATATCTTAGGTATTATAAGAGAGAATGGGCTTAAGTGGGATAAGCTGTTTGCGGATTACAGTTTAGACGCCGCCGCAAACATACCGATTATTATTATCAATAACAGCATAAACGGCGGCGACCATGGGCTTTATTCTTTTGCGGGAGCAATTGCCCTTGCCGTTGAAACAAAAAATAATGCCGGTAAGGATGGCTGGGTTACGTATCTTCAACCCATAGGTGTAATAAGCCAGGAAATGTATGACGAGTATAGAATTTACGTAGAAAAGATTCTGACGCAGGCATAAACATTTTTGCAGGCCGGGCCTTAGGGAGCTGTGTCCATATACACCTTCCTAAAATCCCGGTCCGGCCTGCAATATATAGAACAATACATAAAACTTTCCACAAATTTATCCAAACATACCATTCCACACCCCGGGGGTGCGGAATGGTAAAGATTCTGATTAAGGTTTGAAAAATATTGAATCTTTAATAAATTCGTGGTATGTTATTACTATAGAAAGGTTTTGTATGAAAAAAATCCGGGTAAACACAACAAGGTCATTTAAAGATGCAAAAAGATTCGACGCAGCATTCTGGGCAGATGCCGGTACATCGGCTAAATTTTCAGCAATGTGGACGTTGGTAAAAGAATTTTACAGGATTAGAAATAAACATGGATATGAGCCTCGATTACAAAGATCTGTTCAGAACCTTAAACAGATATAAAGTAAGGTATCTGATAGTAGGTTCTTATGCGCTTGCTTTTTACAAAGAACCACGATTTACGAATGATTTAGATATATGGATTGACGCAAACGTCGAAAACGCCGAAAAGCTCTATAAAGCACTAAACAGGTTCGGCGCCCCGCTTAAAGATATATCGATAAAATATTTCACAAGAAAAAAAAATATTTATCAGATAGGCATTGCGCCAGTAAGGATCGATATTATGATGGGGTTGCCCGGCCTAGAGTTTGATGCGGCATGGAAGAATCGGAAAAAGAGTAAGTATGGCGGGGTTTTTGTCAATATAATAGGAATCAAAGAGTTAATTTATTCAAAAAGGAAAGCAAAAAGACCTCAGGATATTTTAGATATAAAGGATTTAAACTGCAAATGAAGGGCTAGCCGGGATAGTTCAAGAGGATTAAGAATGACGCGTGTTTTAAAATTAAGCAGACATAACAGTAGGAAAGAGATACAGTTCGAATTGGACTATTTAAAAGGTCTCAGCACCAGAGAAAGATTCGAAATGATGTTTAGAAAAACCAAGGAAATGTTAAGTCTTTTAAAAAAACATGAAAACAGAAAAACTACTTAAATTATTAAAAGAACATAGAGCTGATTTTGTCGTTATCGGAGCAGCTGCATTAAACTAAGGAAATACTGCTGAATCTTCTTTAAAAGTCAAAAATCCAACCCCTTTCTTGACACAATCACAAGATATTGATATACTTATAAGCTATATATACATAATAAGCACAAAAAAAGTATAAGGAAAGGTGAAGACATGAAGAGCGATAGAGTTAAAAAAGGTATTGAGAGAACACCAAACAGAGCGCTTTTATATGCTACAGGTCTTTCTTCTAAAGACATGAATAGGCCGTTTATCGGTATTGCTTCGAGTTTTACTGATCTTGTGCCCGGCCATGTTGGCATGAGACGTCTTGAAAGATTTATTGAGCGCGGAGTCGCAAGAGGCGGAGGTGTACCTTTTATTTTTGGTATTCCCGCTATTTGCGACGGAATCGCGATGGGACACAGCGGAATGAAATTTTCTCTTCCTTCACGCGAGCTTATTGCTGATATGGTTGAAACAGTATGTAAAGCTCATCAGCTTGATGGATTAGTCTGTTTAACTGATTGCGATAAAATAACACCCGGCATGTTGATGGCAATAGCCAGATTAAATATTCCTTCGATTGTTGTTACAGCCGGACCCATGATTTCAGGTAATTTTCGTTCTAAAAGACTCTCTCTAGTAAGAGACACTTTTGAGGCGGTTGGAAGGTATAGAAAAGGCGATATTTCAAAAGAAGAACTTACATGCCTTGAGATGAATGCATGTCCGGCAGCCGGATCTTGTCAGGGGCTTTATACGGCAAACACTATGGCATGTCTTACCGAAACAATGGGCATGAGTCTTCCCGGATGCGCAACAGCGCTTGCAAATTCAGCTAAAAAAGAAAGAATCGCAGATGAATCCGGTGAAAAGGTTGTGAACCTTGTCAGAAGAAATATCCTTCCCAGGACCATCATGAAAAAAGCAGCATTTGAAAATGCTATTCGTATGGATATGGCCATTGGTGGTTCCACCAATACGGTTTTACATCTACTGGCTATTGCCAAAGAGGCAGGTGTTGACATCGATTTAGAAACCTTTGACCGCATAAGTAAAGATACCCAGCATATTACGAACCTTCGCCCCGGAGGGGATTATTTCATGGAGGATCTTGAATATGCCGGTGGAATACCTGCATGTATGAAGCGCTTAAGGCAGAAGCTTCATAGTGTGCCCACGGTAAGCGGTAAATTGATTAATCAGATAGCGGCTGATGCTGTTATCTATAACGAAGATGTGATTCGTAGCACAAAGAACCCTTATCATGAAGAAGGGGGCATATTTGTCTTGAGGGGTAATATTGCTCCTGATGGTTGTGTAGTAAAGCAATCAGCCATAAACCCAAAGTCCCTTATATTTAAAGGCAAGATTAAGGTTTTTGATTCCGAGGAAGAAGCAATTGAGGCAATTCTCGGTAAAAAGATCAAGAAGGGCGATTGTGTATGCATCCGGTATGAAGGGCCTAAGGGAGGCCCGGGCATGCGAGAGATGCTCGGTCCGACATCAGCAATTACCGGCATGGGATTAGAAAAAGGCTGTGCCCTTATTACTGACGGAAGGTTTTCCGGTGGTACGAGAGGGGTGTGCGTAGGCCATATTTCCCCAGAGGCATTTGATGGAGGAATGCTTGCGATTTTAAAAGACGGTGATGAGATCGTGATAGATGTACATAAAAGGAAAATTGACGTTAAACTGAGCGAAAAAGAAATTCAAAAGAGGTTCACTGCCTGGCAAAGACCCGAACCGAAGATCAAAGAAGGCTATCTCGCGAGGTACGCGAAGATGGTGAGCTCAGCAAGCGAAGGCGCAGTATTTGGCCGTTAAGTTAAGGAGTATAGCATGAAAATGAAGGGCGCAAAAATACTATTGGAGTCGTTAAAGCGCGAAAAGGTGGATGTTGTTTTCGGATATCCCGGAGGCTCTGTTTTGCCTCTCTTTGATGAGATTTTCGGGGAGAAGAAAATACGCTTTATCTTGACGCGCCATGAGCAGGGTGCTGCCCACGCAGCTGACGGATATGCCCGAGCAACCGGCAAAGTCGGGGTATGCATAGCTACCTCTGGACCAGGGGCAACAAATCTAGTCACAGGAATAGCTACTGCCTACATGGATTCTGTACCGATGATTGCTTTTACTGGACAGGTAAAGACCCACCTGATCGGAAACGATGCCTTTCAGGAAGCAGATGTGACTGGTATCACTAGACCAATTACAAAGCATAACTTTCTTGTGAAGGATGTTAAGGAACTTGCCTGTACCATAAAAGAAGCGTTCCATATTGCAAGGAGCGGAAGGCCGGGACCTGTTGTTATTGATCTACCAGTTGATGTGCAGATAAATCAGACAGAGTTTCATTATCCGAAAGAGGTATGTATTAGAAGTTATAATCCGAACTACATCGGACATAAGGGACAGATTAAAAGGCTTGCAAAAACCATTGCTAGTTCCAAGAAGCCTGTTCTCTATGTTGGCGGCGGAGTCATTATCTCTGGTGCATCAGCTGCTTTAAAAGAACTTGTTAAAAAAACCAGTATCCCTGTAACAGCTACACTTATGGGATTGGGCTCATTCCCTGAAACAGATGAACTAAGCCTTGGAATGCCGGGTATGCACGGAACAGCATATGCTAATCATGCTATTCAGGATTGTGATCTTTTAATTGCGGTCGGATCAAGATTTGATGATAGAGTTACGGGAAAGCTCGATGAATTTGCTCCGCATGCAAAGATTGCCCACATTGATGTTGATCCTTCGAGCGTGAGTAAGAACGTTGATGTTCAAATACCCATTGTTGGTGATGCCAAGCTAATACTTGAAGAGCTTAACAAAATAATTAAGAAGCCAGATATTAAAAAATGGGTTAATAAAATTAAAGAGTGGAAGAAGAAGGCACCGCTCACATACAAAAAGGATAACAAGCTCAGGCCCCAGTATGTTGTGGAGGAGATTTATAAAGCAACTAAAGGTAACGCTATCATCGCAACAGAGGTGGGACAGAACCAGATGTGGGCTGCTCAATATTACCAGTACACAAAACCAAGGACTTTCATCTCAAGCGGTGGATTGGGCACGATGGGCTATGGCTTTCCGGCAGCAATAGGCGCCCAGGTGGGTTGTCCTGATAAAACAGTTTTTGATATTGCGGGAGACGGCTCTATCCAGATGAATATTCAGGAATTGGCTACCGCGGTTATTGAGAAAATCCCGGTTAAGATTGCTATTCTTAATAACTGTTACCTTGGAATGGTGAGGCAGTGGCAGGAATTGTTTTACAAAAAGAGGTATTCCCATACCTGCTTGAGTAAGACAAGTTGTTACATTCCGGATTTCGTGAAGGTTGCCGAAAGCTACGGTGCTAAAGGCCTAAGGGTGACAAAGAAAAAAGATGTTGTGCCTGCTATAAAGAAGGCGCTTAAGAGTGATGGACCGTTTATTCTTGATTTTATGGTTGAAAAAGAAGAGAACGTGTTTCCAATGGTGCCGGCAGGAGAGGCCATAAATCGAATGATCGGTGGGATGGCTTGATCTTTTTAGAAATAGGAGAATAAGATGTCTAAATTTACATTATCAGTTTTGGTAGAGAATAAATTTGGTGTGTTGGCCAGGATTGCGGGTCTTTTTAGCGCACGCGGTTTTAACA
>JABMRN010000175.1 GCA_013202515.1 Candidatus Omnitrophota bacterium
AGTTCTTGGACTTCTATCGTTCCGCTTGAATCCAGACCCATGGCGTTAAGAAGGGCTTTTTGCGCTATTTTTAGACTGTCTTGCGCAGTGATCAATTCCTGTCTTACCTCATTTAACTGTACTTCAAGGCGCAAAAGCGTTTCCTCTCTCGGTTTCTTTGTCCTCTTGTGCAAATCAAGAGCCGTATCATAAGAAACTTGCGCATACTTAATAAGCTGCTCTTTACTCCTCAATATATCGTAAGCAAATATCAGTTTGTAATAAGCGGCTTTTACGCCAAAGATAACATCTTCTCTTGCTGCCAGATATCCTTGCTCTGCCGCGTCAATGGCATACCGCGCGGAATTCTTTTGAGAAGTAATTTTTCCTCCGGTAAAAAGCGGCTGGGTTACAACGATGTCTGCCTGGTAATCATTGTTAGAGCCGCCAAGATAACGTTGTTTCGCCTGCGGAGCATAAGATAGCCGGTCATAACTTGCCACCGCGTCTACCTGTGGCAGATTTTCCGCTGTAATCGCGCGTAGTTTCTCTTTTTTTTGATCAGTCTTGTATTTGTATATGCTTAATTTAGGGTGCTGCGATAATGCTTCGAATATGCAGTTATTCAAAGAGTATGTTTTTTGATTGGCGACGCGATCGTCCGCAAAGACCACGCTGACACAGCCCATTAGTAATACAAGCATTACAATATATTGTTTGATACTTATCATTTCTTTGCCTTAAACTGCTTTTTATAAAGTTTGAGAAAATTTTCTAAGGCCTGTTTACGAAACGTAATTCCATCTGCCCAAGAATGAAGCAATGAAAGCCCTTTAGGAGTTAATTCATAATTTCTTTTTGCGGGTCCAACACCCTTGGTGTCCCACTTTGAAATAACGCATTCTTCCTTCTCCAAAGAACGAAGCGTCCGATAAACCATTGCTGGGTCGGGCTTGGCTTTTTGAAATCCGAATCTATCTAATTGCTCCATCAATTCATAGCCATAAGATGGTTTCTGGGATAGGAAGAACAAAAGACAAGGCTCAACGAAGCGAGTCATCTTCCCGCTAGGGCATTCGCATTTGCTGAGTTTATATTTTTTTGCTAACTTGCTACCTTCAAACATTAGCGACCTCCAACTAATAAATCTTACATCTATATGTTAATTACATATATTATACATAATACATACAATCTGTCAATAATTAAGTTGGGGTAGGTTTGTAAAAATGATTGCTAAAATAAGGAATGCTTTCACTTGGGGGGGTAATAACTTTACGCAACTTCTTCGCCAAGGCCCGAACCGTTGAATCAGGGTGCTTAAGAAGTGCCTTTTTATCATACGTCACGAAATCTGGATGAGTGGAAATACGGTACTGCTTTGAACCGCCACTCTCTATGAACGCCTTTGCGTCTTTCTGCAACAAACTGCCTTTGAGTGGGGTGCGTAGCCTGCTGATTGTCTGATATTTGCCAGCTTCAATATACTTTGTTATCCATCCACCTTTATTCTTCTTAAGCCCAACCAAAAGCTCAAGAAACAACAGAAACGCCTCATCCGGCAGGGTTGACGCATGACCATTAATGACAATATCATTGCTTTTGCTTCTTGGAAATGTACCGGGAATATGCATTTTGTCGTAACACTTATAACCGTGTGTCTCATAATCTTTTTTCTGCTTTGCAGTAAGCTCCGTAATCTGATTCTCGGTAAATTCTTTAAACAGATCATTAACCGGTAATTTATAAGTCTTTGCATTAAGCGAGGAAGCCAACGAAGCCGTAGTGATCATGCATTTACTCAGCGTATAGTTTAATTCAATATTCTCAATCTTAGTAAATGGGGTAAACACAACAAGAACCTTATCATCCTTGCATAGTTCTTTTAAACCTGTGAACTCAACTAGTTTGCCATCTTTAATTTTAGGCGCAAACACAAATCCAACACGAAAGCTATCAAATACCTTATACCCGATATAGAAGTAGCCATCTTTTATCTCCTGAAACTTACCTTCAATATTGTTCGCTAAACGAACCTTTTCAAAAAATGTTGGAAATGAAAGTTGATACCTCTTTAAATCGGATTCCTTAACCTCAACAGGATCAACGTCTGCCGATTCCGCCGAGTAGGCGAAATAACGTCCATTCCGTTTCTTTATAAACTTTTCATCATCTGATAAATAGTAAGGCTCTTTTAAAGCGTCATACTTTAACCGGCTTAAACATTTTTGTTTTGTCAGGGTGTTAAATGACGATCTTGAAATACCGACCAGTTCGGTCTCGGTGAACGAGGCGGCGGGGAAAGACTCAAGATTTTTTAATATAAAACTTAACATCAAGTTAATAGCACTCCATTATCACGCAGGTACGATTCAATAATTCCTTTTTCTGCCTTCTCGGGTAACTTTGTATTCTCAGGCGGTTTTATCTCAATCGTTATTGACTTCGGTTTCTTACCGCTACGCTTTATGTAAAACCTCAGTTTTGCTGAAACATACTCGCTGTCCTGTAAAGACAGCCCTAAATCTGACAACGCCTGAGGCACATCACCGCACCCAATAGCCACCCTGATAACCCTTGATCCCCGGCATTTAACCCTTACCTCAGTTAAATGAACAGAATCAACATCATTATTGCCGGAGTAACTAAAAGAACCATCCTTAATCGGATCAAGAACAACCAACATATTATTAAACGTCGATTCGTCAATCTGATCCATGCCAAGAATAGCATTACCGAATATCTCGATATACTTCTTCTTATCAACGTCACTGCGACCGCTTGTGTTTACACTCAACACACAATTATTTGAATCGAACACAAGCATGTCTTCTTTGGCAGGGCGAAACGATTTAATCTCAACCTTACTTGACTCAAAAATAAGATGAGTTTTCATGAAATCGCCATGAGCAACAAGGACAATATGTTTATCTCCGTTTGATCGCCACCTGACATCACAGTGTTCACTTTTACCGGTATCCTTAAAATGCTGTTCAATAGCACTCTTTAATAGGGCAATACGATCATCAGCAAAATTACAGTTATTATGATCAAACTTGTGATGGCTTAATTTTTCAGAATAGACGACAAAGAGGTAATAATCGTAAGCGAGGGAGAAGGCTTCTTCGCCATGAAGGAAAACTCGCATAGCAGTCGTTTCAGAAGGCTCATCTTCCTGAACCTCTATGCTGTAGTCACGCACAGCCTGCTCAAGATAGTTTCTTGCACGGTCTGCGATGTCGTTGATACAATGCAATTCTTCTTCAACATAAGACCTCAAGCCATCATCTGTGATACCGTCCAAAAAGTCGTGTATATTATCAATGCTGAACACAAATCCTTCGGCAACTGGAATATTATGCCAAGTAAAATACGCTTTGAGTAAATCGCTATTTACTCCCTTGATAAACTTTTCCAGTTTAAATGATCTGTGTTTTGCCATATCACACCCTCAATGCTCTGATATGCTTCTTCAATGCTTTTTCTAAATGTACCATTGCGTCAATCATATCGGATTGTAGTTTATCTCTTTGGTCAAAATCTTTTAATCCTGTGGATTCGAAACGCCTGCTGATCCTACACGCACGGCGATCATCAAGGCGTTCCCATCTCAGCTTCCCACCAAAATCTTTTTCGATTTCGTCTTTCTTAGAATGAAGCTGGTCAAATATCTTTTGATTTTCTTCTTCGCTGTCCTTACCACGATCAATATAAAGCTCTGCCTGCCCGAACTTATTCGTGACAGCATAGTTAAAACCTAATCCTCTCATTCCAGAACCCGCACCAACCCAATTTGCGGTACCGGGCGAAATATTTGAATGCAGTTTTGTTTTCTGCTTGCTTTTCTCAAGAAGGGATTTCCAGAAGTCGTAACGCAGTCGATGTCGTTCTGCCATTTCTTTTTTTTCGTCTCCAACAATCTCGGTTTTCTCACTGGGGCCGGTAACAACTGTGAACTTAGCCGCTGGCTCTGACTTGCCAATTCGATATGCTTCAATCTTAACCAAATAGAATCTGACTCCTGAGCCGGTCTCATTGAGCCATTCGATAGCAGTTTGATGTTCTGGTCGAGGATTGCTTGACACCCATACAGCGACCTTAGCGTCCAGATTTGAAACGTAGGTTAATATCTTTCCTAAATGGTCGTGATCAGTTTTCTCAAGCTGGTTCTCAATTAAAACCTTGTTCCCTGAAATATCCTCAGCTGTAATGTCAGCAGAGAAGGATCCGACACTTTTTTCCTTCTCATCAGGGGATAAATCCATCTCTAGTTCTTCGCCAAGGACTTCAAGATTATCAAAAAGCCATGTCGTAAAATCTTTGGCTTCTTTCTTCCAAACCTCTCGCAAGGGAACACGTTCTATTTTACCGACCATGAATATCTCCTTTTTTCATTTCTGCTTGAATCAGATCTCGAATAATCGAAACTATTGAATAGTTCTTCCTTTGCTTCTGCAAAGAAAGAGCTTTTTCTTTCAGAAAATAATACTGATCTTCCGTAAGTTCGATAGTCGTCTTATGCATACTTCGGTTTTTTTTATGAGATGACATAACTTCCCTTATCAGTTGAGGTTTTGTGATTATATTGATATTGCCTTAATTCCAGCATTATATCATTTTCACAGTTTAAAAGCTACTAAAAATAAAAAAACCTCCGCTCAGTTGATTCAAACTGAACGAAGGTTTTGCTTTTTTAACGTCCGGGATTTAGCCCTTCCCAACTCGGGACGAAACTACTTAAATTTACAATTATAAGTTTACTGCACCCGAAGTCCTTGGTCAAGACAATTTTTAAAATACATGTTTAGTAACTCCGCAACAAACTTCTTCTTCCCACCAATATGCCAATCTGTGTTGCGCTCTGGCTCGACCCGTGACTTATAGTCATAAATGGTAAACTGTAATCCGTTAATTCTGCCAAACCATTCAGCTTGAATTTTTCCGTCCAGTGACGAAGTGATCTGATGCTCATCAAACACCTCAACCAAATCATCGTATGTCGTCCCCTCAGGCATATAACCCTGACATCCTGTGCCATCAGGAGATCCGACACCCATCTGAACCTCTAAGTCCAGTTCCATTTTAACTTTCATTTTTCACCTTCTTCGAACCCCAGCCAGACTTCCATCTGTCAACGGCACCATTAACAACTTTTTGAATATCATCATCCGTGTCATTGTCACGCAAGACCTTCCCAAGTTCTTCCTTATTTAATATCCGGAAGTTCTTAATGCCACGATCCTTGGCAATCAACATAAGCTCATTGCGACTCTTTTTTGCACGCTCCATAACACCC
>JABMRN010000176.1 GCA_013202515.1 Candidatus Omnitrophota bacterium
ACTATGGGAATGTAGGTCAGGCCTATAAGAATACCTTTAGCCATTCCAAGAAGTGCTTTGCCCCTTGAGTTTACAATAGTAAAGGGTGCTGCTACAAGAATCATCACAAAACAGGAAAAAGGAAGCGAGAGTTTATACTGCAGATCAACGGTAAATCTTCTTTTGGCAGATTGACTTCCACCCAAGAAAATCCTGAGGTATTTCTTAAGCTGCCTGTAACCCATGAACTGAGGTTGCCATTGGTTATTAATAAAATCAAGAGGCGTTTCTTTTATGGGAATTTCTTTTTCTTTGTATATCTCCGGAATTCCCTCAAATTTGCCATCCTTGTCTATATTATAAATTACAACGTCTTCTCCGATCCATTTTCCGTCAATTCTGGTCATAAGCCTTGCGGCTATCTTCTTTATAACATTATTTGATTCACTTTGGTCGTGTACTATAATGTCTTCAAGCGTATTCGTTTTAACATCGAATCTTTTTGCAAAGATTAGCTTATTGCCCTCTCCGTAAAGCGCAATATTGCGCATAACAACAGCCTGGGATATACCCCGTTTGCCTACTTCTAACTTTTCGTATCTTATTTTAGTTGCCATTTTCATTGAATAGGGAACAACTTTTTCGTTTAGGATGAATATAAAAGCGCCTATAACAAGGGCCCCTATCAGCATAGGGCTTATTACCTTAAAAAGGCTTACGCCACTTGCTTTTAGCGCAGTAATCTCATTATTCCGGTTTAAATTGCCGAGAAGAAAAACACAGGCCAAAAGGCATGATATTGGTGCGATCTGTGTAATAACAAAAGGCATCATGTAGAAGTAAAAAGAGAAAAGGGAATGTATGCCTATTCCTTCGCGCAGTATTTCGTCAAGAAAACCAAAGACATCCCCTATCACGAACAAGACATAGAGAAAGAGGGTGCAAAACAAAAAAATGGATATAAATGTGAAGAATACGTAACGTTCTATTATTTTCACTTTTTTAGGGCCCTTGCGAAAAGAATTATTCCAACAATCCCGAAAACTACATTCGGAAACCACACCCCGACCCAGGCAGGGACGAATCTGCGTATTACGCAGGCAACCCCACCCAGCATAAGTCCCCAATATAGCAAATATAAGAAAAGCGCCATGCCGAAGTTGATGGATTTTTCACGCCGGTGTGTTTTAATACCTATGGGTATAGCAATCATTATGAATATTAGACTTGAAAAAGCAAACGATATCTTATTTTGTAGTTCCAGATCAAGAAAAGTAGTATCTATATTTGCTTCTTTAAGTTTCCTAAATTCAGTTTTTAGTTCACCCAATGTCATTTCACGGGCCTTTTTTTGCACCTCCTGTTTGTGCAAGGCCTCTTTCAGATCAAGGGTCAGATAATAGTTTTTAAAAATAAGTTTATACATGTTATCTGGATCTTCTGGAACAATCTCATCAGCGATGCCGTTAACCAATTTTATCCTTACGGTATTATCTTGTACTTGGGGCAAAATTTCCCCGCTTTCGGCAATCACCGTTCTTGTAGGGCCGTCTTGTTGGGGCTGATAAATCCTTATATCTTTGAGTGTGTTTCCTTTTATGTCATAAACAAATATAACGTAGTCTTTGAAAGTTTTCATAAAAACACCGGGCTCGATAAGTGCGGTGGGGTTTTTAACGCCTATTTCTTTGAGTAGTTTTCGGGCCCGATAGGCGGCTTCAGGCATTATTTTATAGTTTAACGGAATGCAGGCAAGGCTTATGATGAAGCCTACTACTAGAACAGGTGCGGCAATATGAAAGATACTGACCCCACTTGCCTTAAGGGCGGTTATCTCATTGTCGCAGGATAGCCGCGCAAAACCAAGAAGGCAAGCCGAAAGTACCGAAATAGGTATAGTAAATGTGAGAAGGGAAGGCATCAGAAGAAGTGTCAGATAAAACATATCGATTGCCCCCACACCTTTATTGATTATTAAGTCTGCCATCTGGATGATCTGGCCTGTAGTCAATAGCATCGTTGATACTAGAAGCGCCAAAAGAAATGGCGGCAGAAGCTCTTTTAAAAGATATGTTCTTATTATTTTCATATGTAACCTTATATTCTAAGCTATGCAAGGGCATTTGTCAATGTTTGCTGAGTGAGCTTTCCATGTGCCGATAGGCTACGATGGGCGTTGACAGAAGCAGGCGAGATGATATAATAGTGCCTGCGAAAGGAGTTTTTTTATGATGCGATTTATAAAGCGACATAAGATATTGAGCATATTTGTTATTGTGTTTCTTGCAGCGAATATATATTCCCTTTTTCCAATAGTAAGGTTCTATCTTAGCCCATCCCCTGAAAGCTTTAAGCGTAACGGCGAAGTAATAAAAGAATTGGAGAAAAATAAAAAACCATATTTCTCCTTTATCGTCGTGAGCGATACCTCAAGCGGACTTTTTTTAAACGAGGCGGCTACACTTAAGATTATTAGAACCATGAACCGCGAAGACAGGTTTCGTAAAATAC
>JABMRN010000177.1 GCA_013202515.1 Candidatus Omnitrophota bacterium
GTTTTCTTTTTATACACCGATTGGTCTTTTAAAAATATTGAAAAAATTTATAATAGTAAGATTTTTTAGTTTTAGTGAAATCATTTCATTTTTAGGAGCGAGCCCGCGCTTGTTAAAAAGTATAATAGCCAGAGAAATGCATAAAAATCGACTCGGTGACTCCCTGAAGCGTATATTCATTAACAACACGTAATCATTTTTTATACCCAAGTAGTGCCCACCCAAGTGAATAATAATCCAAAATAGGCAACATCCTCAATCCATTGATATAACACAAGAACAGAATAGTATGTTGATATGCGGAGAGCTAGCGAAACGCGCTTAATCGAATCTTTGTCCTTCTGTAAATAGTCTTTAAGCATCAAACCTAACGATAAGCCTTGAAGCCTTCCATAGTTGGGGGTATAATCTTATATGAGGATGTTCTTTTAGAGTAGATTGTAGGGTTACCCTGGTAATAAAAAAATGGACAGAAACATGAACAGAATCTATGCAACACTTGTTTTGTTTAGTACTTTTTGCATCGCATGCCCAGCGCATGCTGACTTAAAAGAGCTGTACACATCTTCCTATGTGTGTCGTGATCAGGAAGGTAACCCCAGATGGGAAGCTACGGCCAAGATACGACACAAACAAGGCGATGTTTATAACATAATCGAGACAGCCAAAGGTCGCTATTTCGGTTTCGACGGTGAGATATCCTGGGTGGCAGAGATGGATTTTGAAGAGACCGAAGATACTGTTAGACCGCTTAAAATGAAGAGATCTTTCTTTGATAAGCATGGAAAGCTCATTATGTTCTTTGAACAGGACTTTAGTTTTGACGATAACGTTGTTACCTGCATGCACGAGGACCTTATAAAAAATACCTCCAAGAAGAAAAAATTCAAATTTACTAAGGATATTATAAATCGTCTCCTCCTTGGGGTTTACGTAAAGAAATTCATCGATGAAGGGCAAGTCAGTAAAAGTATTCAGCTTGTAAGCCCGGAGCCAGGATTTTATAACCTCGAGATTAGAATAGTGAATGCTGAAGAAATAAAAATAAACGGCCAAAATGTAAATGCCTACAAACTATGCTTGGATCCTCAGTTGGGACTTTTGAGCTTTGTGAAAGTCTTTTTGCCAAAAGCCTATGCTTGGCATTCTGCCGAACCGCCATTTGAATGGCTCAAGTACGAAGGAGTAGAGAATAGCGTAAATTCTCCAGAAGTAAAGATAGTAAAGCAGGAGTAAGCTATTTATTCTTTTGTGTTATTAGCGTTGATAAAAACAAGAATAGCCCAGAGTTTTTAGAAGCGGAGTATATACTTTTGAGTAGTCGGTAAAGCTAAAAGGAATCGTGCACGCTGTCCGGCACGGATTAAAAAAAAGATGCAATTAACCATAGGCAGCAAAATTACCTTTGTTTATGTACTTTTGCTGCTATTTTTATGCATTTTTGGCGTTGTTATTCTGCTTAATGTCCTAAGCGTAAACAAGCTATTTACTTTTGTTGTTGAACATAATGTAGTAGTTATAGCCAATGCTAGACAGTTATCAAAACTTGTTGTGGATATGGAGTCAGGGGAAAGAGGTTTTTGTATTACGCAGAACGACGAATTTCTTGAGCCATATGAAAAAGGTGTTAAAGAGTTTGCAGGATTAATGGCGGAAGAAAAAAAACTTGTCCGCGATGATCCTTCTCAGCTGAAAAGGCTAGAGAAAATCGAAGGCTTAATTGATGAATGGCAAACTAAGGCAGCTAAACCTGAGATTGCCATGGCTAGAAAAGTCGCCCGTGCCAGCGAGAGTGCCGATTATCTCCAAGATGTTGTCGGCAAAGATGTTGGTAAAAGAATATTGGGCGAGATGCGCGAGATTATGAATGAAATGGTGAAGAGCTTCGAAATCGACGGAAATGTAAAAGGCGAGTTTCTTGTGGAATCAATAGCCAAGGCCATGATAGATCAAGAAGCGGGTGAGAAAGGTTACCTCGTCACAGGTAAGGAAACATTTTTTGAGGCTTACGAAGCTGGAAAAAAAGACCTAGAGCTCGCTTTCAAAGCCTTAAAAGACTTGGTAGGCAATACTCACGATAGAATAGCTACGTCTGAGGATATAGATGAATTGGAAAGACTAGCTGATATCTGGATGGCACAAGCGGTAAAAGTAGAAATTGACTTAGAAAGTAAACCCAAAGAAGAAACAGAAACTGAAGCATTGGAAGAAGATCTTTTGATAATCGATGAAAGCAAGGCTGAGATGGAAAATGTTGTAAAGATAGAGTATGGAAAAAGAATTTTGAATAATATACTCAAAATTATAGATACCATGGAAGCCAGATTTGCAAGCGCTGAAAATGAAAATGCCAAAATTTTACTGATTAGCATAGCTAAATCCATGGCAGATCAAGAAACCGGGCAGCGAGGTTATATTATTACAGGAAGCAAAGAATTTATCGAGTCATATAAAAAAGCACAGAAAGCTTTTAAAAGTAGCATTACGAAATTACGCCAGCTAAATTCAAATGCTTATGATATACAAATTATGAATAAGGATATCGATACATTAGAAAACCTTGCCAAGGAATGGCACAATAGAGCTGCCAGCCCTGAAATGGCTGCCCGCCGGACCATGAATGAAAGCCCTGAAACGATTAGAGATATTGCCTATTTACTGAAGGAAGGTACAGGCAAGAAGATCCTGGACCAGATAAGAGAAGAATTTGACAAATTCATTAAAATAGAGCAAGTTTATATAGATAAACGTTATACAGAGGCTGCTAATGCGGCAAATAATACGACAAGTATGATTATGATTCTTATTGTGTTGTCGCTGATGTCCGGTGGAACGGCATCCTTTTTTATAACCAGGGGAATAGTTCAACCTATTACAAAGCTTAAGGAAGCAGCAATAAGTATAGGAGAAGGCAATTTAAACCAGATAGTAGGTGTCGAATCAAATGATGAAATAGGAGAATTAGCGTTATGTTTTGATAAAATGGCCAAGGCTTTGGCAGATGCTAAAATAAAAATAGAGCAGGAGAAGATTAAGCTAGAAGAACAAAAAATAGAGTTAGAAAAAGCAAATTTACAATTAGGAGAGATGAATATTCGAAAATCAGCATTCGTGGCTAATGTTTCACACGAACTTAAAAGCCCTTTAACAATAATTAATGGATCTATAGACCTTGTGCGCGATGGAGTAACGGGCAGCATAAACCAAGATCAAAAAGAGATGCTTGATACCGCAAAGAATAGCACTGAACGACTTATCCGTATGGTAACGGATCTTTTGGATGTTTCAAAAATAGAAGCAGGAAAAATGGATATAAAGAGGGAAAAGTTTGATATGGCGGAGTTAGTCGACGAAGTATTGGTAACCTATGAAAAAGAGATCTCGAATAATGGAATTGTTCTTAAAGCGCATATTCCAAAAGATATAGGTTCTGTTTGGGGCGATAGAGATAGGTTAAGCGAGGTTATAATAAATCTTTTAAATAATGCTATAAAATATACCTCTAAAGGGGGAGATATTTCCGTTGAATTGAAAGGATCTGGTGACGAGATCTCCGTTGCCATTTCAGATACTGGGCCAGGGATTTCCAAAGACAATTTATGGAAGATATTTGATAAGTTTGAGCGTATCGCTGTAGGAAAACAAGAGGGTACCGGCTTAGGCCTTGCAATAGCCAAAGATATCGTAGAACTCCATGAAGGAAAGATTTGGGTAGAAAGCGCCCTTGGCAAAGGGAGCAAGTTTATTTTTACCGTGCCAAGAGACTTAAGAAGGCAAGAGCGGGCATAGTCTTCCGGTATCTAGGCAGTGCCCCATAAAAGCACAAGACAATATTATATATGAATAAAATCCGGATTATTATATGTGTAAAGGCGAGTATAATCCAGATATTATGTATACCGAAAGAAAATAAACACAGCAGCCCTTACTGAACATAAAAGCCTTAATTCCCTAACCCTATGTAGCACGGTGAGTTACGAATCTATAGCACTTACTTAACCCCCGCTCAGAAATAGCATACCCAGCGGCACTTAAAAAAAATTAAAATTATACTTGACAAACTTGTTTTATGTGATATACTTGACATTGTCGATTAAGAATACAAAGAATAGAGGTTAAGATGAGGTTATCCAAAAAAGGCGAATACGCTATAAAGGCATTACTGGAACTTGCGCTCAACCAGAAAAACGGTATAAATACAACTCTTATTACTAATATTGCCGAACAAGAAAATATTCCTCAGAGATATTTAGAGCATATTCTACTCAGCTTTAAAAATTCAGGCATGTTGATTAGTAAGCGCGGAGTCGGTGGCGGGTACACTTTAAACAAACTGCCCCGCAATATTAGCTTGGGAGATATCATTAGGGTAGCGGACGGGCCATTATCACCCCTAAGTTACAGAGATCCTAAAGATGATGAAGAATTAGAGGGGATTTCCGAAGGCTTGAGGGGCATTATGAAAGAAGTTGGAAATGCCATGAAAAAGATAGTAGACAATATTTCATTGGAAGATATGGTAAAAAGAACGCTTGATTTGATAGAGCAGAAGAAAAATGTTCCTAACTATGTTATATAGGTATCCGCTATGGAAAGAACAATTAGAAATACCGAACATCTAATAATGTGTTGTATGGCTATGTGCCACTTTCTCGGTAGAGGGGGGCCGCTGATGTAATAACCAAAGAAAATATTCAAGGCGGAAATACCCACTACAGAAAAAAAGTTTAGTGGGTTTTTTATTTTAAAAGGGGGAATCGATGGACCAACACAGAAGAACGTTTTTAAAGACAATAACCTGGCGTATAATAGCACTCTTCACCACTATTATTGTTGTGTATATCTACAGCGGTGATGCCAAGGAGTCAGTTGTTATTGGCGGAGTGGCAAATTTAATTAAGATGATCCTTTATTATATTCACGAAAGAATCTGGAATAGGTTGGGGTTTGGACGGGCCAAACCGCTGGAGTATCAGATATAGGCAGCTTAACGTAAAACATGTAAAAAAGGAGAGAGAAAATGAGCTTATTACAAAACAAAGAGGATTTAAGGGTGCTTGTCGAATCGTTAAACTTTAAGGAAAAAGTCGAAAGGTCCAAAGAAATCATACGAGAGGCCTACGATAAATATGGTGATTCTTTGGTTGTTGCCAATAGTCTTGGTAAGGATTCTGTGGTAGTATGGGATCTAGCAAAATGCGTAGAACCTGCAATTAGAGGATTTATCGTTACAACTAGGTATAAACCTAAAGAAACAGTTCAATTCATGAAAAGCGAAGTTAAAAGATATCCTGAATTAAAGGTTTACATGAATGATACCAAAATTCCCGAAAAGCTTTATGAAACAGATCCTGACAAATGCTGTGATATTTTAAAGGTTATTCCGGTTAGACAGGCTGTCGAAGAAATGGGAGTCAAATGTTGGGTAACAGGATTGCGCTGCACCGAGGGTCGTACACGCACAGATTTTAAAGAGGTTGAAGAGCGGGATAAGGGTTTGATCAAGTTAAACCCGATACTTATATGGAAAGAGAGAGAGGTGTGGCAATATCTCGCCATATATGGTGTTAACGTTAATCCGCTGTATGCCGAAGGATACCGTTCACTGGGATGCGCACCCTGTACAAAAATTGCAAGTGGTGATAATGAGCGTGCAGGTCGCTGGATAGGAACTAGTAAATGCGGCGGAGAGTGCGGCATACATACAAGAGCGCTCGTAGATGGCGATGGGATATGAGTAAAAATAATGGGCTGTTAAATTATTATCCGCTTGCCGCAAGGTTTAATAAAAAACTCGTCTTGGTTGTAGGCGGCGGCAAGGTTGCGGAACGTAAAATACAAGCGTTATCTGGTTCTGGAGCGAGAATAGTGTTGATTTCTCCTTTGGCAACACCCACGCTTAGCCGCCTGGCAAAACAGAAAAAAATAAGATGGATCAAGCGGCGTGTCAAGAAGCATGATGTTGAGGGTGCACATGTAGTAATTGCGGCTACAAATGACAAATATATAAACCTGAAAGTCAGCCGTTGGGCACAGCAGCAACGAATATTGGTTAATGTGGTGGATAAGCCACCCTTAAGCACATTTATTTCACCGGCTGTATTCCGTTTAAAGAAAAGCATAATAGCTGTTTATACGGACGGGAAGGATCCGGTATTTTCCCGCGATCTAAAAAATTTCCTGAAGGAACAATGGAATGATTTTTTATCTTATAGGAATAGATTATAAGACGGTTTCTCTTGAAACGATGGAGTCTGCACATCGTTTACGTAGTGAAATGGTAGGATATTGCACACGAATAAAACCGTTTAATACAACTGTGCTTGCTACCTGTAACAGAGTAGAAATACATGGTGTAGCTAAATCATTGGAAGAGGTCGTAGCTTTTCAAGAATCGTTCAGGCAATATTTCAAGAACTGCTTCAAAAAGGTATATCTAAAATACGGGACGGAAGAGGTTTTTAGGCATGGCCTGCGACTTGCGTGTGGCCTTGAATCCATGATACAAGGAGAATACCAGATTCTGCAACAATTGGAGGTGTGGCGCCAGAACAAGCAATTTCCGGCCTTACTTAAGAATTTGTGGGAAATGATAATTGAAAATGCAAAAGATACACGCGCGAAGACAGGATTAGATAGGAATGCGTCTAATGTTGCCGATTTAATATTTGGTGATTTAAGAGAGCATGGTTCCCTCAAGAAGGATCTAAAGATCCTTATTATAGGTACCGGCAAGATAGCCTCACTTATTGTAGAAAAAAGGCCTGTTGGTACGCGATTAATTTTTGTTGCGCGCAAAAAACATTCAAAAGCCGAACATTTAGCTCGTTTGTCAGGAGGCGAAGTACTGCCAAGAGAAGATATGCCCGATTGCCTGGTTAGCGTTGATGCAGTGATAAGTGCTACCTCCAGTCCACATTATGTGATGAGAGCGGCAGATTTTACCAAAGCCCTTGAGATTCGCAAGAATCCGCTATACGTTTATGATATGGCAATACCGCGGGATGTCTCAAGAGATGTTTATGAGATTCCTTTTGTGAAAATACGCAATATGGATGATCTAGCGTTTAGTCATTATCAGGAAAGTAAAACAAATGGCGAGCGTGTTAAATTAGCATCAGAATTAGCGGAAGAAATAATTATTCAGTATAGAGAGGATATAAATGCCAAAGGCTATACGAATTGGTACGCGGCCCAGCCGGCTTGCATTTAAGCAGGTTGAGGAAGTACGAGATCTCCTGAAGAAAATACGCTTTGAAGTAGTCGCCATTGAGACCGCGGGAGATAAGGACAAAGTTACATCGCTGGCCGGGTTGGAGAAAACAGATTTCTTTACACGTGATATAGAAAAGGCATTACAGGATGGCCAGATTGATGCAGCTATTCATAGCGCCAAAGATGTTGAGACAGTAACTCCTCCTGGTCTCATAATCGTTGCAACAACGCGTTCAGTTAGTCCGCATGAATGTCTTGTTTCCCGGAATAGCTTAAAGCTCAAGGAACTGCCTAAGGGGGCGGTTGTCGGTACCAGTAGCCGTAAGCGCCAGGAAGCAATTATGCGTTTCAGAAAGGATCTTATAATCAAAAATATTCGCGGTGATATCGACGAACGACTTAAACAGTTAGATAAAGGAATATTCGATGCTATTATTGTAGCACACGCCGCATTGATCAGATTGGGGTATGAAGATAGAATTACGGAATTAATTTCGCCAGATATCATAGAACCTCACCCCCTTCAGGGAAGGTTGAGCGTTCAGATTCGAAGCGATAGGCATGATATGATAAATATATTCGGGAGAATCAATGAGAAGTAAAAAAGGAAAAGTATATATTATAGGAGCGGGCCCAGGAGATTCCGATCTTATTACTGTAAAGGGCCTAAAGGTTTTAAAACAGGTTGACTGTGTGCTGTATGATTTCTTAAGCAACCCGAAACTGCTAGATTCCGTAAAGGGCTCATGTGAGAAAATATGCGTTGGTAAATCAGACAAGCTTCATTTAAAAGAGCAGGATGAAATAAATAGACTGCTTTATAGGAAAAGCAAAGAACACAACACCGTGGCGCGGCTTAAAGGCGGCGATCCCTTTATATTTAGCCGTGGATATGAAGAGGCCAGCTATCTTTTAAAGAAAAATGTAGAAGTAGCGGTTATTCCCGGTGTTACTTCGGCCATAGCCGGGCCCGAGTCTTTCGGCATACCGCTTACGAAGAAGGGGAAAATTTCATCCGTTGCCATTATTACAGGGAGAAAAAAAGATCCGAAGGCACCGATTGACGCCCCTTCTTGTGACACGCTTATTTATCTTATGGCAGTTGGCAACATAGCAAACGTTGTTAAGGCATTACGTAAAAGCGGCCGTAGCAGTACAACACCGTGTGCTTTTATCGAACGGGCAACTCGGTCAAATGCACGTATATTGCGCGCTACTTTAAAAACAATCGTAGAAAAAACCAAAAAGGCGAAGATTAAACCACCAGCCGTTTTGGTGGTTGGAGAGGTTGCACGTTATGGTAGATAAAATCGATCTGAACCGACTCATTTATCCTTTGTTTGTTATTTCAGGTGAAGGTGTACGGGAAGCAATCTCTTCTATGCCGGGAATATACCGATTTTCACCAGATATCCTTGTAGAGGAAGTTGATCGGCTCCAGAGCTTCGGGATAACTAAGGTTTTGCTTTTTGGTGTCACGAAAGAAAAGGATGAATTCGGTCAGAGTGCGCACGAAGAAGGAAATATTATAGCCAGTGCTGTTAAATTGCTGAAAAAACAATTTCCACATATTATTATAATGACGGATGTGTGTCTATGCGCATATACCTCTCATGGCCATTGCGGTGTACTTAAAACCAATGCCGCATCAATAGACAAAATAGCAACACTTTCAGCGCTAGCAAAGATGGCTGTATCACATGCATCTGCCGGAGCTGATTACGTGGCCCCTTCTGCCATGACTCAGGGGCAGGTGCTAGCAATAAGGCAGGTCCTTGATAAAAACGGATATAAAGATACAAAGATTATGGGGTATTCGGTAAAGTTTGCCTCTCAATTTTATGGCCCATTCAGGGAGGCTGCGAACTCTGCCCCGCAGTTTGGCGACAGAAGAGAATATCAGATCGATTGTCTCGATAGAGACCGTGCCTCAAAAGAAGTGAAAGATGATATTTCCGAAGGTGCGGATATTGTTATGATTAAACCCGCATTAGCGTACCTTGATATAATTAGAGAAATAAGAGACAGCTTTGCGCATACTTTAGCCGCATATAACGTAAGCGGAGAGTATGCCATGGTGAAGGCAGGTGCTCAAGCAGGATATTGGGACGAAAAGAAAATAGTTTTTGAAATAATAAACTCAATACATAGAGCCGGCGCAGATCTTATCATTACATATCACGCCCGTGATATCGCTAGATGGATGAAAGAAAAGACAAATAATGAAAAGACCCAGCTACACAAAAAGCACTACGCTGTTTAAAGCGGCGCAACACGTTCTCGTGGGGGGTGTAAATAGTCCTGTGCGTTCATTCAGGCATGTGGGCGGTGAACCTATATTGGTAAAGAATGCTCGTGGATCAAGAATATATGATTATGACCGAAATAGCTATATCGATTACGTACTTTCATACGGGGCACTAATTTTGGGCCATGCCAACCCCGGGGTAATCTCTGCAGTAAAAAAGACAGCAGAAAAGGGACTGGGATATGGCACGACCCACGAATTGGAAGTAGAGCTTGCCAGACGTATTCAGGAAGCGATACCGTTATGTGAAAAGATACGGTTTGTTTCCTCCGGCACAGAAGCTGTTATGGGCGCTATACGACTAGCACGTGGTTTTACAAAACGAAACAAAATCTTGAAATTCGAATATTCCTATCATGGACATGCCGATTACCTTTTAGTAAAGGCCGGGTCAGGACTAGCCACTATGGGGCTGCCAGCCAGTAAAGGAGTCCCTAAGGATTTTATTCGCCATACGTTGGTGACATCATATGGCAACATAAACAACATAAATAAAATATTTAAAAGATATGGTTCTGAAATTGCGGCAGTCATTGTTGAACCCGTTGGAGGAAATAACGGCGTCATTCCTCCTGATATACCTTTTCTTAAGAGGTTAAGGACACTTACGCGGCAATTTTCAACGCTACTGATATTTGATGAGGTAATTACAGGGTTTCGTTTCCATTTTGGATCTGCGGCAAGCTACTTTGGAATTAAGCCGGATATGATCTGTTTAGGGAAAATTATCGGAGGCGGTTTGCCCATAGGGGCTTATGGTGGCAGCAAAAAAATAATGAACCATCTCGCACCCTTAGGTAGCGTATATCAGGCATCAACCTTTTCCGGTAATCCGGTTGTCATGTCTGCAGGCGTAGCGACGCTACGTAAGCTCGCCCTGCTTAAAAAAGATTATAAAAAACTAAGTGAAAAAGCCGCACTTATAAGCCAATATTTGGAAAATAAAGCCAAAAGCCACAATATTGATATTTCAGTTCGGCATTTTGGTACTATGTTCAGCGTGTATTTTAAAAAAAGGAAATATTTCAAATTCTTTTATAGAAGGTTGCTAGAAAACGGTATATACTTTGCACCGTCGGAATATGAATCAAATTTTATTTCATTTGCACACAGTAAAGAGGATATTAAAAAAACACTAAGAGAAATAGATGAAGCATTTTATCTTCTCGCAAAAAGAAAGGGCAGATCATGACAGGGCCTGATTATAATGCTTTAAATATACGGGGCTTCTTAAAACAAAAACAAGAAGGCTTCTTTGTTTTCAGAACAAGGGGTTTGTGCGGCAATTATACAAAAGAGCAGCTTTTAGCTATAGTAGAGATATCCAAAAAGTACGGAAATGGCATCATGCACAACACCACGAGGCAGGGAATAGAAATACCGTTTATTAAATTTGAAGATATCGAAAATGCAGAACACGATTTACAATCTGCGGGTATTCTGCCCGGCACCTCTGGATCCAGAATACGTGCTACAACTTGCTGTCCCGGCAATAATTGGTGCCCGCGAGGCCTTGTCAATACATTCAAGCTATTTGACAGAATCGAAAACGAGCTTAATCTTAAATGTGGCATGGACCTACCCCATAAGTTAAAAATGGCTATATCAGGATGTCCTAATATTTGTACGCGCGCACAAGCCTCAGACATAGGTATCCATGGACAGGTGGATACATCAGCGAAAGAAAAGCGTATAGGTTATGTTGTGTATTTGGGAGGCTCTGGTGGGAGAACTCCGCGAACAGGCATTAAACTGGAAAATGTTTTTAGCGAGGAAGAGGCTCTGTCCATCATTAAAGGTGTTGTGTCTTTTTATAAAGATAATGCCAAACCTCGTCAGAGGCTTGGGCTTCTGATAGACGAAATAGGAATAGAAGCTTTTTTAAAGAAGATCGGGTTATAATCAATTCTTAAAGCACCCAGCAATTTACTCTCCTTGAAGAATTAAAATAATTCTAGAAACTCTTGACAGCGCTAATGAAATATGGTATAGTTTGATAGTCATGGAACTATCAAACTATGCAAATATATTCAAGGCGCTTTCAAATGAGCAAAGGCTGAAGATCTTTCTGATGATTTATGAGCAGTGCTGCAAGCCTGAAGAGTCTCAAGTGGGATCAAAGTTTGAGGCAAAAGGCGGATGGTGTTGTCCCGCTGCTGGTAGCCTAGAGAAGGCCTTTACAAAGGTGTGTGACTGCATGAATCTTTCACGTTCTACGATTTCGCATCATTTTAAGGAGTTGCAAAACGCAGGGCTTATTATATGTGAAAGAGAGGGCCGGACTTTCCGCTGCAGCGTTAACGGAGAAGTGGTTAACGCCATAAAGGAGTTGCTCAAGTAATTTTTTTTGTTCAATTAGTTCTATGAGTATCGAATAATGCAAAATGAAAAAGAAAGGTAGAAAAAGAAGATGGACGCAAGAAAAATTAAAAAAGTTGTAAAAGACGCTTATGGAAAGATTGCCCGGGACAAAGGAGGGTGTGGATGCAGCTCTAGTGGTTGCGGGACTGACTCAGCACAATTTGCTAAGTCAATAGGATATACTGAGGAAGAATTGAAGAATATTCCCAAGGAGGCTAACATGGCTCTTAGCTGTGGGAATCCCACAGCTTTGGCTAGTTTAAAAGAAGGTGAAACAGTGCTTGATCTTGGTTCGGGCGCTGGATTCGATTGCTTTCTTGCCGCAAGCAAGGTTGGAAAAAACGGGAAGGTTATAGGAGTAGATATGACTCCCGAAATGATAAAAAAGGCAAAGAGCAATGCGGATAGAAATGGAATAAAAAACGTTGAATTCAGATTTGGTGAAATTGAAAATTTACCTGTTGAAAACAACTCAGTCGATGTTATAATAAGCAACTGTGTTTTAAATCTGGCACCTGATAAGTCTAAGGTCTTTCAGGAAATCTATAGAGTTTTAAAACCGGGCGGCAGGATAGCAATATCTGATATGGCTCTTAAAAAGGAGCTTCCCGAGAAGATCAAAAAGAATGTAGAAGCCTACGTAGGTTGTGTTAGCGGGGCTGTGCTTATCAGCGAATATGAAAGAATCGTGAAATCATCAGGCCTAAAGGATGTGAATATTGCCCTAAGTGCGAAATCCAACTGTGCAGCCTCTGATTCAGAAGATCCGATAAGCAAGGCTGTTCTAGATGCGATGGAAGAGAGCGAATCTCTCGAAGGATACATAGCAAGTATTTATGTTGAGGGTCACAAGTAAGAAAGGAGGTATCATGAATTGCTGCAGTTCAGATAAAAATCAGGATCCGCGTAAGGCAGCATTATGCAAACGTATAGATGCTATTGGGTGGGCGTTATTTTTTATCATGATAGGAATTCTATTACTTCTACCCGAAGGCCGAGTTCCGGAAACCGCGTGGCTTTTAGGAGCCGGAATAATCCTCTTGGGAGGAAATGTTGTTCGCCGTCTAAACGGTATTAAAGTGGACGGTGTTACAGCCGTGCTTGGTATTCTTGCGTTAGGATTTGGGATAAGCGGTTTCTTCGGCGTAGAATTGCCCATTTTTGCTATATTGCTTATACTGTTTGGCGCGAGCATTATTCTAAAACCGTTGATAGCGTCATTCTCCGGAAAGAGGTAATTGATAGGGAGGCTTTAATGTCATTGGATATAAAAATTATCAAAAAGAGAGATTATGTATATTCGGCTGAACTGGCGGGTGCGATTGATGGGGAATCCTATCAGCAGCTTGAAGAAGAGCTGAAAGAGATTATCGACGAAAAAACAAAAGCTGTTATCCTGGATATGGGCAGAGTCGATTACATAAGCAGTATCGGCATAAGGGTTGTAGTCTGGGCAAAGAAACAACTGCAAAAAAGGAATGCAACCTTTGCCATGATAAATCTTCAGCCACAGATCAAGAAAGTGTTTGAAATGATGAAAATTTTACCCATGGTAGATATTTTTAGTAATATGCCAGAGGCCGACAAATACATCGATCAGATTATAAAGGACGAAATCGCGAAGAAGAATCCATAATTATCGGAAATTCTGCCTTTGCCAGAATAGAGATGTTAATAAGAACAGTTGACAATCTTTAGAAACTGTGCTTAAATTATAAGTGACATATTAAACGGGGAGGCTTTAAAGAGCCTGAGAGTCTTGCTTAAGCAAGAGACCCGCGGAACCTGATCTGGATAATGCCAGCGTAGGGAAGCAAAGAGAAGGAACTACCCGATGCGTTGACATCGGGTTTTTTATTTTAACGGTCACATGCTGAATAAAGAAAGGAGAAATTTATGTTTGCGAAAGCAACAGAAAGCAGCATAACAAAGGCCATAATCGGTGAATTTGCCGAATGGTTTAAAGAGCACATTACCTCGGATGTTATAATTGTAGGAGGTGGACCAAGCGGACTTATGGCAGCCCGGGATATCTCTAAAGCAGGTTACAAAACACTGGTAATAGAAAGTAACAACTATCTGGGCGGAGGATTTTGGATTGGTGGATACCTGATGAATACACTTACATTCAGAGATCCTTCACAGGAAGTCCTTAAAGAACTTGGCATACCATATAAAGAAGCCGAAAAAGGTTTATATACTGCTTCGGGTCCTAATGCCTGTTCAAAGCTTATATCCGCTGCATGTGATGCGGGAGCCCAAATATTAAACATGACCAAAGTAGATGATGTTGTTTATAGAAACGGAAGGGTTGAAGGCGTTGTCATTAACTGGACGCCGGTAGGCGCATTGCCTAGGGCAATAACATGCGTTGATCCTGTATCGCTAGAATCAAAAATAGTGATTGATTCTACTGGTCATGATGCATGCGTATGCAAAAGTCTAGCAAAAAGGAATATAATAAAGCTTGCTGAATTCGGTCCGATGGATGTTGCTAGTTCAGAAGATTTAGTAGTGGCGAAAACAGGAACTATTCATCCCGGTCTAATGGTTACGGGCATGTCTGTTTCAACGGCATACGGCATACCGCGCATGGGCCCGACATTTGGGGGCATGCTGATTTCTGGAAGAAAGGTTGCCGAAGAGGCCCTAAAGATCCTCGGCGGAACTTTTGTTAAAGAATCCTCAAGGATAGAAGAAGAAATCAGAGTATAAAACGAAACTGTAAATTAAATTGCCTCTCTTCGGCCTATTGGCGGATGAGGGGCAATTTTTTCAAAAAGAGACTATTATGACCAAGGCGATAGCTTTGTTGTCCGGAGGATTGGATAGCATATTAGCCACCAAGCTCATGCTGGAACAGGGCATTGACGTGGAGGCCGTTAACTTTGTGACGGTTTTTTGCAATTGCACTTCCAAGGGCAAGAGCTGCCTTGCCTCAAAGTCAGCCGCCGATAAACTAGGAATAAAACTCAAGGTCTTTGAGGTAAGTAAGCAGTATTTCGAAATAATTAAAAAACCAAAACACGGTTACGGCAGGAATCTTAATCCCTGCCTTGATTGCCGTATTTTTATGTTTAAAAAAGCGGCTGAATACATGAAGGAATCCGGTGCGTCATTTATTGTTACAGGAGAAGTGCTCGGGTCGCGTCCGATGTCACAAAGAAGAGACGCCATGAGAATCATAGAAAGGGATAGCGATTTAAAGGGGATGATTGTAAGACCACTTTCAGCAAACTTATTAGAACCTACAATACCAGAAGAAAAGGGATTAGTTGATAGGGCTAAGTTATTATCCATAAGGGGCCGCTCTCGAAAACCGCAGATCCAAATGGCAAAAGATTTTGGCATTAATGACTATCCCTGCCCAGCAGGAGGATGTCTTTTAACAGATCCAGGCTTTGCCAAGAGGATGCGAGATCTTATGGAAGATAAGCCCGATTTTTCAACTAATGATGTGCATATTTTGAAGACCGGCAGGCACTTCCGTCTTGATAAAGGGGTTAAGCTTGTTGTAGGAAGAGATGAAAAAGAGAATGAACGGCTAACAAACCTGTGCCGGAAAGACGACTTATGTTTTTGGCCCTCGACGATAAATGGTCCAGTTGGTATAGGAAGAGGCAATTTTAATAATTTACAAATACTCGAAGCCTCAAGTATAATTGCCAGATACAGCGACGGAAAATTAAATCAGGACATAACGATAGAATATGAAAAGGCTCTTTCTGACTCGAGAAAAGAATCTATTATAGTTAAGCCAATGGAAGAAGATAGGCTAGCGCTTTTTAGGATATAATCTGTTAATAAAAAGATTTAACGCTTTATTTTATATTGACAAAGCCCAAAAAAAGAGTTATACTTTACTATGTTTATCAACATAGTAAAGTATAAAGAATAGGCTATCATGAGGATTTCAGCAAAATGCGATTATGCCTGCAGAGCCCTTACAGCGCTGGCAAAAGAATGGCCAAACAAAAAACCTATACAAATTCATATGATATCACAAAGTCAGGATATCCCGATGAGGTATTTAGTCCATATACTAATTCAGCTCAAGGGCCTGGGCTTGGTTACTAGTACAAGAGGTAAGGCAGGGGGTTATGCCCTTTTAAGAGCCCCTAAAAAAATAACACTTGCTGAGGTTATGCGCAAGGTGTGCGGGCCACTATTACCGCGTGCCTCTTCAGCCGCAAAAAGCGAATCCGTATTTGCAACAATATGGAAGGAGCTTGAGGGCGCAATGTCCAAGGTATTAGAGAATATAACATTTGACGATATTCTAAAAAAGGCAAAAGGTATTGACGGAGCAATAAACTATCATATCTAGTGCCAGAGATGCAGAAAGGATAGAATATGAAGATCGCTAAGGATATTACAGAGCTAATAGGTAAAACACCTTTAGTCAGAATAAACAGGATAGGTTCTGATACAAAGGCCCATCTAGTTGCGAAACTGGAGTCTTTTAATCCGCTTTCAAGCGTCAAAGATAGGATAGGCATTTCTATGATTGAGGATGCCGAGAAAAAAGGACTCATAAAAAAAGATACTGTTATCATAGAGCCTACAAGCGGTAATACCGGAATATCACTAGCCTTTGTCTGTGCCGCAAAAGGTTACCGTCTCATACTTACAATGCCCGATACGATGTCTGTAGAACGCCGGAAATTACTTACAATATTTGGAGCTAAACTCGTTCTAACTCCCGGAAAGGACGGCATGGCCGGAGCTGTGCAAAAAGCCGAAGAACTTCTTAAGGAAACTCCGAATTCAATAGTGCCTCAGCAGTTTAAGAATCCGTCTAACCCAGCTATTCATAGAAAAACTACTGCACAGGAGATATGGCAGGATACAGACGGAAAAGTGGATATTTTTGTAAGCGGTGTTGGAACAGGCGGTACTATTACAGGTGTGGCCGAAGTTATTAAGAAAAAGAATCCAAAACTTAAGGTAATTGCTGTCGAGCCGGTGACGTCTCCGGTCCTTTCAGGAGGAAAAGCTGGTCCACATAAGATTCAAGGCATAGGGGCAGGCTTTGTACCGGAGGTTTTAAGAAAAGATCTAATTGATGAGGTAATACAGGTAAAGGATGAAGATGCTGGAGAAATGACCAGGAGATTGGCCAAGGAAGAAGGCATATTAGCTGGCATTTCAAGCGGAGCTGCGTTATGGGCAGCCGTTGAATTAGCAAAAAGCGCGGAAAATAAGGGTAAATTAATAGTGGTAGTGCTTCCCGATACAGGTGAACGCTACTTGAGCACATGGCTTTTTCAGGAATGAGAAATATAAATTTTAGAAGGTGGTGATTTTCATGGTATGCATTATGTGTTGCCCAAAGAGGGCTAAAAAGATAAAAAATATCGTGTATCTTGGAAATAAAAATCTACAAAATAAGTAAAGGAGAGACAGATGGCAAAAACCATAAGGGAAATCAATGAAAAGATAAAAAAAGGAAATGCCGTTGTTGTAACGGCTGAAGAGATCATAGACATAGTAGCTAAAAATGGTGTAAAAGAAGCAGCTCAAAAAGTAGACGTTGTTACTACCGGAACCTTTGGGCCGATGTGTTCATCCGGTGCTTACTTTAACGTAGGTCATACCAAGCCTAAGATGAAGTTAGGCGGAGGCAAGGCTTATTTAAACGATGTGCCTGTTCATGCGGGTTTTGCCGCTGTTGATATCTATATAGGTGCAACAGTGATACCCGATGATGATCCAAAAAACAAAGTTTTCCCCGGTGAATTTAAATACGGCGGAGCTCATGTAATCGAAGATATAGTAGCCGGTAAAGATGTCAAGTTGACGGCTACTGCCTACGGAACCGATTGCTATCCGAGGAAAAAGCTAGAAACATACATAAACATCAAGGACTTAAACGAAGCGGTGCTTTTTAACCCCAGAAACGTATATCAGAACTACAACGTAGCTGTTAATGCTTCGGATAAAGTCATCTATACCTACATGGGTACATTGAAGCCCAAGTTCGGCAATGCAAACTATTGCTCAGCAGGCCAGCTTTCACCGCTTCTGAATGACCCCTATTATAAGACCATAGGCATAGGCTCAAGGATATTCTTGGGTGGCGGCATCGGCTATGTGGTATGGCAGGGGACGCAGCATAACCCTGGAGTTAAACGTAAGGATACTGGAATTCCACAAGCTCCAGCCGGAACACTGGCTGTTTTAGGTGATTTAAAGCAAATGAGTTCCTCGTGGTTGGTGGGAACTTCATTCCAGGGCTATGGAGTAACTCTTACTGTAGGCGTAGGA